>DAIDTZ010000033.1 GCA_027456925.1 Nitrospirota bacterium | reverse complement strand
GTCAGAAAAGCCGTCTTTGCGAGCGTAGCGAAGCAATCTCGTAGTTCGTATCTGCCTGATAAATCCAGATTGCCGCGTCGCTCCGCTCCTCGCAATGACAGCACTGGGGCATCCTTCGCTCTTCCCCCCTTAACGTCTTGCCCGCGATCTGAAGCGTCCTCGGGATCGTTGCTGTCGGATGCGCTGTCACCTTGTATCATGCACTTCTCACTTCACTCTTCTACCTTCCCGCTTCATTCTTCGCCCGTCCGCGCGGCGCTTTTCGTAGTAGCCATGATCAGGGTACACCTTCGAGCTCGGGCCGAAATACTCGGAGGCGGCTATCCTGTCCCGTTCCGGCCCCCCGGCCCGATCGACTTTCAGCTCCAGCTCCTCCGGATGCGGCAGCAGTCCCTGGGATATGCCGAACGCCTCTGGATTGAACGATTTTTTGAAGTCCGGCGGTATGTTCAGCATGACCTCGGGCGGCGTCAGGAAATCGATGTCGAAGAAATACAGTCCGAGCAGCCGGTCAAAATCGATCTGTTCTATAAAAAAAGGGTCCACGCGCGAGGATTCTCTTTTTTCCTCCCCGGAGCCGGCGCTTGCCACCATATCGTTGTGCAGAACGGAGTAGGATTGGAGCATATCAAAAAGAAGCAAATAGTGATAGTCGTTCAGATAATAGAGCTCGGGCCGGTCCAAACGATCCCTCAGCTGCCGTAAGCTGGCGCGCGCCAGGCTCGGGGTAAAGACCTTCGCCATAACAGGGAAGATCCCGGCGAAATCCTCCTTGGCGAGAACATCGTCGTTCCCGTGGAAGTCGAGCAGATCGTCGATCTCATCCAGAGCAACGTCCAGGCCGTTCCTCAGGATCGCTTGAAATACGGTATCCGGCGGGTTCGCGAATCTCAACACCGCTGCCTCGCCTTGATTGTCCCGGCAAAAGGGTAAATTTTCATTCGTTGCCTATTTGTCGACATCGAAGATTTGACCTCGATAAGCCCCTTAATTGCTCCAGTCAGTGTTCAGACCTTTTCCAGGAGAGTTCGTGAGACTTTCACAAAACAGACACCTTCGGGCAGCTTGCAAATGCCGGCCTTTTTTTGGCCCGCGGGATTCGTTGCATTGACAAGACCTGAGAGGCGGCTCCGGGTCTCGGTCAGGAGCGCTGCTTCCTCCGGCGAAAGGCTGCGAAGCCCGGCTGCATGCCCGGCCTCGAACTGCTTAAGCGCTTCCCGGGTATTGTTCAGCGTGTTGTTCCATGCGCTGCACCTGTGGCAGAAGAGATCGCGTTGCTGGTTCGTAAGCACGCCGGCAAGATAGTGATATGCACGGACCAGGTTTAAAAGTTCCATTTTTTACCTCGCCAATTTCCTGATTCTTCCTTCTTCGACTTCTTACTCGCTCACCTGCAACGGTTAGCAAACCGCAGAACATGACAAGACAATGATCAAAATAGCTGGCAATGCCTTCAGTGTTACGTTGGGGACGTTGTGCCCCAAGTCTCCTCGTCCTCTCAAAATATCCCATGTATGGTTACCTTGGCATGCAGAAGGAAAACATCGTACGCATCAACCTATGAATCTCTCCCGAAGCGGGTTAATGCCATCACAAAGGACCTGACCCTATTGGTTCTATTGGTTCCCGGAGATGTCCGCTTGCATGAATCAGTCGCGCAGGAGCACCTGGGCCTTTATGTCCCGCATGATGGCACGAGCGCTTTTTTTGTACTCGACTTCATACTCGGGCGTGCACACATTCGTTGCGGTCTTGTCGCGCAATTCGCGTTTAATGACCAGGGCATTCCCCGATTTTCGATACGTTGCCGTGTAATCGATGGCGGGACTGGAGAAGGTGAAATCCTTGGGATAGCCGACGATCGTGATCGAAGGGGGGAACACATATTCGTATTCCTCCACGCTGTGCCCGCCACTGCATACATTGGCCTTCTTGTGAGGAGGGTCATACGCTCCTTTCACGAATGCCGAGATCGGCAATGAGCTGGATACAACCGGCTGGATCGGCATGCCGATCGTACTGGCGGCAACGAGCAGGTCCGCCAGCTGAAAGGCAAACCCGTACCGGTAACTGTCCAGCAGTTCCGTGGGATCGTCTTTCTGTATGGTCCCGGTCCCGTGGACGCCCTGCGATTTCAGCACTGCCCGGACCATGTAATCCTCCTGATCGCCCCGCAGCCGCCGCATATAATATCTCGCGCCGATCGCGGGATAGCCTTTCAGGCTGATCTGCGTCGTACCGGTGGCGGTCCCATCGGGATTGATCCGGATTTTCGTGTGCATGATTTGTTCATTCCCGTCTTGGGCCGTGCTGGGGACCCTGGCGCCGTCCTGGAAGTGCGACACCAGCAGCACGGGCTTTTCCCCGAGCGCGACAGGGACCATGCCGAACGGCACGTATGAGGCAGTCGAATCGAGGAACAGCTTCATGGCAGGGACGTAATTGATCACGTGATTGACAGCGCCGACCACGGGCACCGAAGGCAGTTCGTACCTGTCGCCGGCATTGATCAGCGCCTGTTCGCTTTCGATGTTTTCGGCTGCAAAGAGTGCCTGGATCAGCGTGGCATGGTCTTTACAGTCTCCCATCCTGTTATCCAGGACGACATCGAGGTCGCGGGGAACGACCGCGCCAATCCCAATGCAGTTGCCGCCGTAGGTGATGTTCTTGGCCACCCAGTCGTAGAGGGCGCGCGCCTGTGCCTCCGGCGTCTTCTTATCACCGACTATTCGAGACGCAAGCGCTTTTATCCGCTCCGTAACAGCGGCCTTAGGAACGGCCCGCTTTGCGTAGGCTTCGGCAATTTGCCGGTAGCTATCGAACGTGGAAACGTACAGACTCGGCTCGTCTCCGACAGTGGTGATCCCGCTGTCCGCGGGCGTCCACTTTTCGGGCTTCTTATTCTGGAATAACCATTGGAGTATCTGCTTGCCGTCTTTTTCGACAACCGGCTGCGCTGAAAGAAAATACTGTTCCGTCCGCACGTGCATCGTCCGCGGCGCAATGATTTTGATGGAAACACCGTCATATGCCTGGAAGCGGGAGAATGCGTGGGAAATGGAAAACTGGTTCGGGAACATCCCCTCCCGGTTGGTCACGCGGTACGCGAAGACGGTGGTATCGCCCACGGCGAGTTCCGGGAACATGACGGTGATCGTCGTTTCGTCGGAGTAGAGCGGGGAACCGCTTGCATAACCGTCGTTCGTAGAGGTTTGATAACTGCTTTTCGGGGCGTCGATCCGCTTGCCCGACTTTTTGAGCGTATAGGCCTCCAGAATCTCGCCTTTGGCAACGCTCGTGCTGAAGGTGACGGACGCCGATTTGCAGCCCTGCAAGGCGCTTTCCTTTAAAACGATCGTCGACCATTTTTGCGTGTCCGTGTACGAACCGTCCGCATTCACGTCATATTCGATGGAATCGCTCGTATAGCGGAACGGTATGTCGGCATCCGACATCGGTTCGGCAACGGCAACTGAAAGACGCGTGAGCAACAACAGGGCGAGCAAAACGATCTGCTTCATGTAACCTCCATAATTAAAGATAATGAAAATTGTACTCTGAACAAAGCCTGCCCCCGAATGACTCTATCGGGGGAACTCCCCACTCCAAACCGACTTTGCACCCTTCACTCTTCTCACTTCAAATCTATACTTCCTGCAGCACTTTGAGAGTTACGCTCTCGATCAAGTCCTTCACCTTTTCTGTCCAGCATATGAGGTGCTCCCACCTCTCAAGAAGGGTGACGCAATTCTTATCGAGGACCTGCGGCGGCAGTTTTGAGTCAACGTCAATGGCGGGGACATATTCGATACATCCCTTTTCCTTTCGAACTACGTGCATATTGGCTTTCAGAATCGCAA
>DAIDTZ010000032.1 GCA_027456925.1 Nitrospirota bacterium | reverse complement strand
ACCGGGAAGTCGGTAATCGTAAGGGAGGTTGCGAAGAAGGGCAAACATTTCCAGATCGTTACGACCCCCTTAAAAGACGGAGAGTCGCGCATCATCGGCGTGATAGAGGTATTGCTCGACATTTCTGACACAAAACGCGCTCAAGATGCGGCAAGGGAGCAGCGCGGATTTTACCTTACGGAGAAGTCCAAGCTTGCCACGATCCTTCAGAGTCTTTCAGAAGGACTGCTGGTGACTGATAAACAGGGAACCATCGTATCTTTCAATAATGCCGCGGCCCGTATAACGGGGTATCCGGAAAGCGACGTGCTGGGACTGGATTGTAAAGTCTTCTTCACTATGCTGCGCGCCGATGCGGTTATTTTCGCGCTTCAAAAGGACCTTGTCAACACGGAACTGCCGGTCATAGCGGCCGGGAACCGGAACCGCATTCTTTCCCTGAGTTCGGTTTCCCTGAAGGACGGCAGCGGAAAAGAGAGCGGGACGGTATACAGCTTCCGGGACATTACCGACGAAAAACGTCGGCAGGAAAATTATTACCGGACCGAGAAGCTTGCTGCCCTCGGTCAGCTCTCCGCCGGCATAGCCCACGAATTGAACACTCCGCTCGGCAGCATCCTGGGATACGCCAGGCTTCTCCTGAAAGAGGAAGGTTTGTCCCCGCAGGAGCAGGAGCGTCTCGATATCATCGCGGAGCAGGCCAAGCGGGGGAGCACCATCATCAAAGGGCTTTTGAATTTTACGCGCCAATCCAGCCTGGAACCGGGAGATATGGACATTAATGCCGTAATCACCGACTGCGTCCGGATTCTCGGCGGGGAGATCGATAAGCGTGAAATCGCGGTGCAGATGGAGCTGGGAAAGGTTCCCGTTTTGAAGGCCGATAAAAGGCAGCTGGAGCAAGTGATCATCAATATCCTGTTGAACGCAATGCAGGCGATCGCCGGTCCCGGCGAGATCCGCATACGAACCCGGCTCTGCGATCAAAACGTGTCGATCGAAATGCGGGACAACGGATCAGGCATGTCCAAAGACGTGCAAACGAGGATCTTCGACCCCTTTTTTACAACAAAGGCCATCGGCGAGGGAACAGGCCTGGGTTTGTCCATTTGTGCGGGGATTGTAAGCGCACACGGAGGTTCGATACAGGTTGAAAGTGAAGAGGGTAAGGGGAGTGGCTTCATTATAAGCTTGCCCGTTTGCCATTGAAAGGCTGACATGAAGACTATTATCACCCTGGTGCTCGATGACGACCCCCGCATGGCCCAGCTCGTCAGCGATATCCTGAAGCAGGATCGCATGACGACAATCATATCTCACGACAGCAGAGAAGCCCTGCACCTGCTTGATCATCGCGAGATCGATATTGTGATCACCGATCTCAAGATGCCCCACCTGAACGGCATGCAGGTATTGGAGCGCGCAAAGGAGATCAATCCCGAGGTGGTCGTTATCATTATAACCGGGTATGGAAGCATCGAATCGGCCATCGCGGCGGTCAAAAAAGGGGCCTATGATTTCATCGAGAAACCTTTTGAACCCGAAGCGTTCCTGGCGCTCGTGAGGCGGGCGAAGGAATATATACGCCTTTCCCGGGAGAACACGCGGCTTCTGCGCGACATCAATGAATGCAATGACGGCGGGATCGTGGGGACGAGCAGAACCATCGAGAACCTGAAAGGGCTGCTCGCGAAGATCGCGCCCTTCGATACCACCGTGTTGATTCAGGGCGAGACGGGGACCGGCAAGGAGCTCGCGGCCCGGCTCATCCACCACGGCAGCAAACGGCACCGGGAAGTATTTCTGCCGGTGAACTGCGCCGCACTTGCGGAGTCCCTGCTCGAATCCGAACTGTTCGGCTATGAGAAAGGAGCATTTACCGGAGCGGACCGGGCAAAAAAGGGGCTGTTTGAGTCGGCGGACAACGGGACCATTTTCCTCGACGAAGTGCACGCAACTTCCGCTCAGTTTCAGGTGAAGCTCCTGAGGGTCCTGCAGGAGGGGAGCTTTTTGCGGGTGGGCGGCACCGACCCCGTAAACGTGGATGTCAGGATCATTGCCGCGTCGAATACGCCGCTTGACAAAGAGGCGGAGGGCGGGAAATTCCGGAAAGACCTTCTGTACCGGCTGAACATGGTGACCGTTGACATTCCCCCCCTCAGGAAGAGAAAAGAGGACATTCCATCCCTGGCCTATCATTTTCTGAACAAATACGCTCTTAAATACGGCAAGCAGTTCAACGGCATTTCCGCTGATACGATCAGCAGACTGTCCGAGTATTCCTGGCCGGGGAACGTGCGGGAGCTGGAAAATATCATCGAAAAGGCGATTATCTTCGAATCCGGCGATGAACTGAAGGCCGTTCATTTGCCGCGGCAGCCCCGGACCCAGGCGGACGATGATGAGCTGTATTCCGGCTTCGTGAAGTTGGAGGACGTGGAAAAGACCGTCATCCGGAAAACGCTGGAGAGCCTTCAGGGGCAGAAGGCGAAGGCTGCGGGGATCCTGGGCATCAGCACCACCTCTCTCTGGCGGAAAATCAAAAAGTATGGCCTCGAATGATCATGCATTCCATTTTGAAATAGCTTTCATTTCGAAATACCCTCCTGCTGCTCTTCTCTGTCTAACCATTCATTTTTTCTCATGTTCTTAAAGGGCATGATTGTTGCTATATCCCTTTCAGCAACCACGCTGAATTGCCATCAGTCGGCATAGGCATTTTTGAAAGGAGATTTGCAATGAGGAAAAAAAATGTATTCACCCCGTTTCTGTTCCTTCTGTGTGCAGTCCTTCTCCCGCTGGCCGGGTGCGGGGGAGGCAGTTCCTCGTCACCGGCAGCCCCACCAACCTCCGCCTTCACGACCCCGACGCCGCTGATCGATTCCGCGACACTCAAGGGATGGATAGACAACGGCGCGCTGACCGCAACGGGTGCCAGCCGGGCGATCATTCTCGATGTCAACTCCCAGGCAACTTTCTCCGCAGGTCATATCCCGGGCGCACAGTTCGTGAATTCCGGTGATATTTATCAGAATCGCCAGGAAGGCCCGGCGGTTGACGTGAATATGGTGCCTGACGGTTCCCACATGGATGCCCTTATCCAGAAAAACGGTATAGACAACAACGCGACGATCGTCTTTACGTCATCTTCCATCCTCAACGCCACGAGGGCCTATTGGACGTTCCGGTACTGGGGTTTTCCCAAGGAAAAGCTCAAGCTGCTGAATGGAATAAATACCGCCTGGACTACGGCATACGGACTCAGCACGACCGCGACTCCCACCGCTACTCCGTCCACGTATAGTGTAAAGAGCAACGCTTCCCTGCGGACGGACCTCAGGGCGTCTTTGTCGGAAATGATGAGCGTGGCCTCGGGCAGCGTGACGAATGCCGTAATTCTCGACTCGCGGACCACTTCAACAACGGGGTCCTATGCCATGGTACTGGGATCCACTCCCGGGGTATTCAGCCCATCAGGCGATTACGTCGTGTTCGAAGGCCATATGAAGGGCGCCAAGGCGCTGGATTACACGACCCTGTATGACGCAACGACCCTTCAGTTCAAATCTCCGGATGCCATCAAAACACTGTTAGCTACGGTCGGGATCGACGGCACGAAAACCACCTATGTACACTGCAGAACGGGAGTGATCGCCTCTCTGCCGTTCTTCATTCTCGACGCT
>DAIDTZ010000031.1 GCA_027456925.1 Nitrospirota bacterium | reverse complement strand
TTCCTGGTGCTGAAAAAAGTCGGCATGGAGGGAAAACGGCACCTCACACCGCCCAAGCTTTCGGGAGGAGAGCAGCAGAAGGTCGCCGTGGCACGCGCGCTCGTGAATGAGCCCCAGGTGCTTTTGGCCGATGAACCCACGGGGAACCTTGATCCCCAAAGCGCCCAGGAAATGTTCAGCCTGTTCCGGGACATCAACATGAAGGGGACCACCGTCCTGGTTGCCACCCACGACTGGGAAACCGTGCGCAAGATGCAGCGAAGGATCGTTACCATGGAACGCGGCAGTGTTGTCGACGACGGCACCCATGCCGGACAGCGTGTTGCCGCGAACGTTCATGCGAGGCCCGATGCTCCTGCCGCGGGAACGCGGCCCGGGGAGGGAAGACCGTGAAAGGCTACGGCCCCTTCTATTGTCTGGCTGAAGCGTTCCGCGGACTCCGCGCGAACAGCCTCGTGAACCTCCTTGCCGTGGGCACGATCAGCATGGCCATGCTGATCGTGGGGTTTTTCCTGATCGTTTTTTTGAATGTCCGGTCCGCGGTGAACGTCGTGGGCGACCGGCTGGCAATGTCCGTCTACCTGAAGGACGGACTCACGGACCACGAGAAGGATTTTCTCGCGGCACGGCTCAGGTCCGAACCGGGTGTCAGGAAGACGGCCTACCTTTCCAAGGCGGACGCTCTCGCCTCATTTAAAAAAGAGATCAAAGGACAGGAAGCGCTGGTCGAGGGACTGGGAGAGAATCCGCTCCCCGATTCCTTTGAACTGAACATCGACCGGTCCCATGCCGACGCGCTCGAGGCCATGGCAAGAAAATTTTCCCGGTACCCGGGCGTGGAGGACGTATCCTACGGCAAGCAGGGGGCAGAGGTAGTCTCCGGACTGTACAAGATGCTCACGTACGGCGGCTCGGCGCTCGCCGTCCTGCTCGGGGTATCCATCGTGTTCATTATTTCCAATTCCGTCCGGCTTGCGCTCTATTCCCGGGGCCAGGAAATCGAGCTTATGCAGTGGATCGGGGCCACGAAAGGCTTTATCCAGACGCCGTTCCTCCTCGAAGGAATGATGCTCGCCATGCTCGGTTCGGCGCTCGCCGTCGGCATCCTGGCCGTGCTCTACTTCCTGCTGCCGCCGGAAGTCGTCCGCTTCCTTGCGCGTCCCCAGGGGCTGGACTTCCTGCCGCCTTCGGTGGTGGCAGGCATGATTACCGGCGGCGGCTTCCTCGGATTGGCCGGGGCATTGGTTTCGGTGAGCAGCTTCCTGGAGTAGTGAACCTGACCCGGACAAGTCGATGAGAATATTCCGTCTCTTCATGTGGGCTTTGCTGCTGGCCGTCTTCGGGATCCTTCCGGGACCGCCCGCGCAAAGCGCCGACCGTTCCCCCAATTCCGCAAAAGAGCTCCGGCGCATCAATCGCGAGATGGCGGAGAAAAAGAAGGCGCTCACACGGGCAAAGCGGAGGGAGCATTCGGTCCTCACGGACCTGGACAAGCTCGACCGGGGCATCCAGGCAAGCAGCTCCGAGCTTGCGGACGGGCAGCGACAGCTCCGGGAGGCGGAAACAACCCTTCAGGTGATCGAGAAGAGCAGCGCCGAACTTGGCCGGGAACTCTCGGGGCTCAAGCGTCTCTACGGGTTGCGGCTTCGTGCCCTGTACAAGATGCAGCACAATGGGGCCGCGGAGATTTTCTTCCTGGAAAACACGGGATCGACGGGAAAACACGTCAAATACCTGGGCCTGATCGCCGAGCGCGACCGGACGGTCATGACGGAATACAGAAGCGCCCTCGACCAGCTTGCCCTTCGCCAAAGAGAAATCACCGGGAAAAAAGAGGAGATTCTCAGGAGCAGGCGGAGCGTTGCAGCAACGAAAACCGAGCTTGAAAGCAGACGGCTCCAAAAGGCGGCGCTCCTTGCGAGCATCCGGCAGGAAAAGGGCCTCTACGCGGAAACGCTGCATGAGCTCGAAGCGTCCTCGGCCAGTTTGTGGGCCATGATCAAGAGGGACGAAGAGATGCGCCGGTCCGCGCAGAAGTCGCTCCCTTCCTCCCCCGGCGGAAGGGAAACTTACGGCAAGGTCAACGGCAGGCTTCCCTGGCCTCTGAAAGGTCGGGTGCTTACGCGGTTCGGCATGCAGCGCCACCCGCCATTCGGCACGATGGTGTTCCGCAGGGGCATCGAGATCGAGGCGCACGAGGGCCAGGAGGTCCGTGCCGTGGAAAAGGGAGAGGTCGTTTACGCGGACTGGTACAAGGGGTACGGCGAGCTCCTGATTATCGACCACGGCAACGGTTTCTATACGCTCTACGGGTACCTTTCGCGGCTTGATCTCAGCAAAGGAGACCGGGTTACAAAAGGCCAGGTCATCGGTTTGGCAGGGGAAACGGGGGGCTTCAAGGGGGCGAAGCTCTATTTCGAGGTCCGCCGCAACGGGGAAGCGGAAGACCCGCTTTCCCTGCTGGCGAAGAAGTAGCGGGAAAAGGTCGGCAGGGAGGAAAATCCTCTTTGCTTTTTTCCCGCTGCTGTGATATTTTCAATGAGTAACTATTCTGCCTATGTTATTAGGAGAGTTAGTATGCAGAACCACCCGGAGGATGATGACATGATACGAATCAATAAAAGAAAATTCCTGATCGCCGTGCTGGTGATCCTGCTGACGGGGGTCTTGATCGGCCAGCAGATGGTTCAGGCCAAGCCTGACACCTATGAGGATCTCAAGGCCTTCACGCAGGCGATGGAGCTGATCAAACGAAACTACGTCGAAGTTCCGGATACGAAGGAACTCATCCAGGGGGCCATCCGCGGCATGGTTGCGAGCCTCGATCCCCATTCGTCCTATATGAACGAGAAAGAGTTCAAAGAGATGAATATGGACATCCGGGGCGAGTTTACCGGCGTCGGCATCCAGATCGGGGTCAAGAACCAGCAGCTGACGATCATTGCGCCGATCGAGGACACTCCCGGTTACCGTGCCGGGCTTGCAGCAGGCGACAAGATCATGAAGATCAATGATGAGTGGACCAAGGACCTGACGATCGAGCAGGCCGTGGACAAGATGCGCGGTCCCCGGGGCACGTCGGTGCAACTCCTGATCTACCGCGAAGGCTGGGACAAGCCAAGGGAGTTCAAGATCGTCCGGGACGTCATTAAGGTGGTGAGCGTAAAATCCAGGATGCTCGACAACAACATCGGATACGTGAAGATCATCCAGTTCCAGGGACAGACGGCCGAGGAGCTCGAAAAGGCCTTAAAAACGCTTGAAGCCAAGGGGATGAAAAAGCTGATCATCGACCTGCGGAACGATCCGGGCGGACTACTCGATGCGTCGGTGGACGTGAGCAGCAAGTTCATGCCCAAGGATAAACTGGTTGTGTATCTCCAGGGCAGGCAGGCGAACGACCGCAAGGACTTCCTGACCACGGGGGGAGATATCCCGCGAACCTACCCGATCGTCGTTCTCGTGAACACGGGCAGCGCCAGCGCATCCGAGATCGTTGCCGGCGCGCTTCAGG
>DAIDTZ010000030.1 GCA_027456925.1 Nitrospirota bacterium | reverse complement strand
GCTGCTGTACCTTCTTGCCCTTTTAGCGTAGCTCACTTTAATAAGAGATTTTTAAGGATACTTAATGGAATTTAAACTGGAAACCGATGATTTCATCAAGTTGAACGATTTGCTCAAAATCATGGGGCTGTGCAATACGGGAGGGATGGCAAATACCGTTATCTCGGAGGGCCGCGTCAAAGTCAACGGTCTCGTGGAATTACGAAAACGCTGTAAAATACGGGCTGGCCAAATCGTCGAATGCGACGGTCACAAGATTACTGTTGCATAACTTGATCGGGAAAAAAGCGAAAAGGATTATCGCGACTACCTGGTCTTTATCTTCCCCAGCTTTCTGGCCAGCGCCTCGGTCTCGTTCAGCAGTTTTTCAACTTCGTCCAAACCCTTGCCCCAGAACTGCTTGTCCGTAATATCGATTCCAAGCCGGTGAAAGATGTTCTTCGGCGAATCCGACAGTCCGGCAGACAAAAATTCCTTGACCTTCTCAATGAAGGCGGGGTCCCTCTTTACCGAATTCTGGAGCGCCTTCGAGATCAAAAGTCCGCCCGCGTAAGAATAGACATAGAAGAAATACCGGATATGGCTCCAGTAGACCCACCAGTTTTCCGAACCTTCCGACTGTTCCACGGCCTTTCCCATATACGCGGCCATGTGCTTCCGGAATAAGGTCCCGAGCTCTTCTTTCGGCAAATATCCCTTGGTCCGAAAGACCGCGTGTAATTCCTGCTCGAACCGGTAACAGGCCGCCTGTCGAAAGATCGAGGACACGTCATCGTTCAGCTTCTGCATCATGATGGCAAGCCGCAGTTCATCGCCGGCGCTCCGGATGATCTCTTCGAGCACAAAATCCTCCATGAACGTGCTCGCCACCTCGGCAGTCGAGGTCGGCGTGCCGAAGTCGAGGGCCTGCTGCTTCTCCCGGATCAACTCGTTGTTGATGCCGTGGCCGAGCTCGTGCGCGATCGTCAGGACGTCATGCAGCTTGTTCGTGTGGTTCAGGAGAATGTACGTCGGCTGGGTGATGAGGTGGTGCATGCAGAAAGCGCCGCTGTCCTTGCCCTTCCGCGGGAACGCGTCGATCTGGCCGTTCTCGATGAAGCCGGCAAAGATCTCGCCGAATTTCCTGTCGAGCTTGTTCATCACGGTGTAGACCAGGTCCACTGATTGCGGATAGGGATACCGCTCGGCCACGACCCCGTACTCCACGTTCCGCTCATGGTACTCGAGCCGCTTGATCTTGAGCAGCTTCGCCTTGAGCGCGTAATACCGCGCCGGGATGTCGAAACGGCCGGCCACGGAAGCGATGAGCGCATCCACGACCTCGCTCTCGATGTCATCGGCGACGTGCCGCAGCGTATCCGGTCTCGGAGCACTGCGCAGCTCATCGTCCACCTTTTTATTGGCGAGGACGGAATTGATCTCCGCTTCGGCAACGTCGACGTTTTTTTTCAGGATGTCGTTGAAGGCCTCGGCAGCTCGGTCCCGGACGCGCTTATGCTTGCTGTTCATGAGGCCGGTGACTTCCGAAAACGGCAGGACCTTTTTCACGCCTTTTTCCGTCAGTACGGCCCGTTCTTCCCTGGAGAGGAACTCCGAGGTCATCCTGGTCCAGTTCGAGTAGGAGGTGGCCGACTTGAGGTTCATGATTTTTTCTTCGGGCTCGCTCAAGTGATACCGGGATTCGGCAAAAATGCGTTCCAGAAAATGATGGTACTTCCCGAGGGCGCTGTGCGTGAGGAAGCGTTCCTGAAGCTCGGGTTTGATCCTGGCGATGCGCAAATAAAAGAACTGGCTTTCGTTCTCCAGTTTTTTGCTGAACTCTTCTATTTTATTGAATTTGGCCTTAAGCTTTGCATCGGTCTGGTCCTGCTGCGTCCTGAGCCAGACATCGTAGCCCTCGTTGCCGTCGGTTCCCCATTCCCGCTTCCACCATTCATACTGGTCGAGCGCCTGCTTCAGGACAAGGGGGTCTTCGAGGTAATCGGTCCGGTCCTTCCACGCGTTGATGAAGGCGGAGCTCTGTTTCGCGACGATCTTGCGTTTTTCTTCCATGCGCGGATCGTTATCGCTTGCGAACAGCGGTTTGAGGTTCCAGAGGGTGCGCTTTACTTTTACCTTCTGTTGACGGGTACGGGGCATGTTCTCTCCTTGCGACGTTCTCCCCAAAGTATACCCTCTCCAATTGGACCTGTCCACACCGCGCAACGAGCTGGAACGATGGAGGGAACACACAAAATACTTGACTTTTTTCAGATACTATGGAATTATTCCGTCGAAGTACGGAAGTCTTTGTTGTGAGAGTGCCGCAAAGATTTTACGCTTTGCGGCTTTTTTTATGACAGTTCCGTCATCTTCAATATATAAACTCCCCTCACCCCTGCCCCTCTCCCCGGGTGGGAGAGGGAAAAGGGAGAGGGGGCGTTATTAGAAGGAAGGAGGTCCGATCTGAATGGCAAAAGGAACCGTTAAGTGGTTCAATGATTCCAAGGGATTTGGATTCATTACCAAGGAAGACGGCGGAGATGTTTTCGTCCACTTCTCAGACATCCAGGACAGCGGCTTTAAGAGCCTGTCCGAAGGTCAGGGAGTGACGTTCGACGTCGTTGACAGCCCTAAAGGCCCGAAAGCAGCGAATGTCGTAAAACTCTAAGCGCCGAACTTTTAAAAGGCCGGCCTCGATTCCGAGACCGGCCTTTTTTTTCACGCCGATGTCCTCCGCTCCGGAAAGCCCCTATGCCGCTTTTGCCCGGCCCGTGATCATGAGGAGAGCGGACAGGGCTTTTTCATAGTCCGGATGATTTGACTGCTCGGGAACAATCTCTTTATACCGAACAACATCGTCCTTGTCGATGATAAAGATCGACCTCGCGAGAAGCCGCGGTTCCTTCATCAGAACGCCGTAGGCCGTCCCGAACGACGCTTCGCGGTGGTCAGACAGCGCTTTTGCCCGGTCGATTTCCGCCGTTGTGCAGAACCGCATGATCGCAAAGGGAAGGTCCATGCTGATATTCAGCACCACGACGTCGTGCGGCAGGTTCGCCGCCTCATGGTTGAACCGCCGGAGCTGCAGGTCGCACACCGGCGTATCAAGCGAAGGCGTTACGCTGATGATCTTCGTCTTGCCCGCAAAATCGCCGAGCCTGACCTCGACCTGGGACCCGTCCAGCACAATGAAGTCCGGCGCTTTATCCCCGGGCTTGATGTCGGGCCCGATGAGGGTGAGCGGTTTTCCTTTCATGGTAACAATTCCTTTTCGTTCCATTGCGTGCCTCCTCCAAAAATCTCACAACCTTCTCCCGTAGATGAAATCACCTGTTGCAGTCTCTCTACCTGGATAAAGGATAGATCAAATCCTGTATATTGTCAAGGACCCGGGGTCGTGTTGGGCAGTTCAGTTCATCCCCGCGGGCCGGCAAAAAAGCCGAGCTTGCGCCTTTGGGCGCAGATTTTGTTTTCGGAGACAGGAGGGCCTGACATGACCGTTTTTTCACTTCTCCCGCTTTCCCGACTATGATATACTGACGCGCATGATCAAGGATATCCTTCCTCTGGACCACGTTCTGCGCAAGCGTGCGGCCATTACCCCGCGCAAGACCTTCGTAAAATTTGAGGGCAAAAAATTTTCCTTTCGCGAGATGGACCGGCTGGCCGACATATTTGCCGCGTTCCTCGCAGATCGGGGCATGAAACCGGGGGACCGGATCGCCCTTCTTTGTCACAACTGCCCCCATTACATTGCAGCGTACTTCGGCATCATCCGCGGCGGCGGCATCGTGCTTCCGCTGAACAACCTTTTGACGCACGAGGAAATCGACTTTATCCTGAACGATGCCGGCGTGTTGTTTTGTCTCTACGACGCCGATTGCGCCAAGACCGTGCACAAACTTGACAAGAGCGGCGCCCGCTCCTTTCTCACGCTTTCCGAGATCGCCCATTCCTCCCTCCCCGGCGACCCCTTCAAGGCCCCTGGCCATTCAGCTGACGATGTCTCGACGGTGCTGTATACGTCGGGCACGACCGGCAGGCCAAAGGGAGCGCTGCTGACGCACCGGAACATTCTCTCAAACGCCTTGGCCCCGACAGAGGTGATCCACATTACGGGGAAGGACCGGTTCGTCGTGTTTCTTCCGCTGTTTCATTCCTTCACCTATACCGTCTGCGTCATCCTCCCGCTCATCACCGGGGCGATGATCTCCCTCCTCCCCTCGGTCCGACCCTTTAACCGTGTCGTCAAAAGCCTTATCGTGGACCGTATCACGCTTTTTGTGGCCATCCCCACGGTCTACAAGATCCTCGCCGAGCGGAACATGCCCTTTTTCGTAAAGTTCCTCTTAAACCTGAGACTGTGCGTATCCGGCGCCGCGCCCCTGCCCGTGAAAGTAATCGACGAGTTCGAGAGAGCATTCAAAGTCCCGCTCCTGGAAGGATACGGCTTAACCGAAGCCGCGCCCGTGGTTTCGTTCAACCCGCTCGAAAAGGATAAGAGGAAGCCCGGCACGGTGGGCCTGCCGTTGCCCGGGATACAGGTCAAAGTGGTCGACGACAACGGTCAGGAATTTCCCCCGGGAGTGGCCGGGGAACTGATCGTCAAAGGCCCGAACGTGATGCAAGGGTACCTGAACAAACCGGAGGAGACGTCCAAGGCCATCAGGGACGGCTGGCTCTACACCGGCGACATCGCTTCCATCGACCGTTCAGGCCACATCAGGATCATCGACCGCAAGAAGGACATGATCATCGTGGACGGCCTCAACGTTTACCCCTATGAGGTCGAGGAAGCGCTCTGCCGGCATCGCGCGGTCCAGGACTGTTCCATGATCGGCGTGCCGCACGAACATGAAGAAGGGAAAGAACTGCCGATCATGTACGTCGTTCACAAGGAAGGAACGCAGGCGACTCCGAAAATGCTCAGGGATTATCTTTCCGAGCACGTGGCGCATTACAAGATCCCGCGCCGGTTCATTATGACGGAAGACCTCCCCAGGACGGCAACGGGCAAGATCATGAAAAAAGAGCTGAGAAAACTGTACCGCGAAAAGGAAATGAAGCACCCTCCCGCATGACGGAGGTTCTTGGGAGAAAGGGACACTTCAGGCTGATCCGGCCGCCCGTACGCTCCGCCCGGGCCGGCAGCGGAATTCTGCTCCTCTGCGTGGTCCTGCTCTCCTCGGTTTCCCTGTCGGAACGTATCACGGCTTGGGCCGTGCTGGCATCGCTTCTCCTCGTCGTCACTTCCATCGTGACCCGCGAGCTCCAGGCGCTTCACCTGTCCTGTTTTTCCGTTTTTTTCGTTACTCTTCCCTATCTTCTGCCGTTGCTTCGCACCTGGCCGTATCTCCTGCTCGTCCCCCTGTTCTGTTATGCTGCCGTTGTTCTTGCCGTACCCGCGCTGCGCACTTCCCTGGGATGGCTGCGGCCTGGACGAGTGACCGGCACCATCGTGCTGTTCGCGCTCACAATCGCCGTTATGTCCGGCATTGCCCTCTATGCGTGGTATCGCGTGCTCACGCCTGACCTGACAATCCATCTCGGACATTTCCCCGATATGCCTGTCTGGCTTTTCCCGCTCGCGGGACTCGGCTTTTCCCTGGGGAATGCCGCACTGGAGGAACTGGCCTACCGCGGCGTCATCATGCAGGCACTCGACAGCGCCGCCGGCCCCGGCCTTGTTTCCCTTGTTGCTCAGGCCTGGCTCTTTGGCGCCCTGCACTATCGCCAGGGATTTCCCAACGGCGCGGCGGGACTGGCAATTGCAGTCGTCTACGGCATCATGCTGGGAGCGCTGCGGCGGCAAAGCAAAGGCATGCTTGCTCCGTGGATGGCCCATGTTGTTACGGATGTCGTAATTTTTATAATTCTTGCCGGTATTGTACTGAAAAAAGCAGGGTAATCTGATTTGGAAAAGAAGCATCAGGAGACAGAAAAGGTTCCTGGCTTTACATATTTGTTCTCTCCCAGCGTTCCGCGAACAGCCATCGCTTTGAGTTTTCCGAGCGGAATCCGGTTCCTGATAAGATAGGCGTACACACCGGTGTCCTCCGTAGTATTATTAATGAACAGCGCGCCGACCATGACGTCATTTTTGAACACCGTTTTTCGGTAGAAGTTGGCGCGGCTGTCAGCAAACACTTCGCAGTTGCTGTCTTCGGGGTCGACCAGGCCCAGGGCCGTGATTGGTACGTCCAGAATGTCGGTGCTGTACCTGTTTGCAAGGAAGCCGTCATACCTGGCCTGTGAACCGGCCATGTTCATTCCCGCCACCCGGCCCATCTCTTTTGCATTTTCCCACAGGGCGCTCACAACCATGCTGTTGGAAACGATATCGCGGTACTCCACCACGTCCCCGGCTGCATACACGTCGGGGACGTTCGTCTCAAGCGTTTCCCGGACCAAGATGCCTTTGTGCATGCTGATGCCGGAGGTTTTAAAAGCATCGATGTTCGGTTTCGATTCGAGCGCCGCGATGATAACGTCGGCGTTGATGATTCGGCCGGGAGCAAGCCGTATTGACTGCAGGGTCGCTGCTGTCCGCAGCACTTCATATTCCTGCTGATTGGTCACGACATCGATGTTTGCGCGCTTCAGGAGTCCGGCGATGAAGGCTGATCCCTGTTGATCGAGCTTCCCGGAAAGTATCCGGGAATGCTTTTCGATGAGGGTTACCGCAAGCCCCCGGCGCGTAAGGGCGACAGCGGCCTTGATGCCGGCAATACCGCCTCCCAACACAACGGCGTTCTTTGCGCGTTTCGCGGCAGCCTGAATGGCGCGGGCGTCTTCCAGGGTCCGGAGCGCGTACACATCGGGCCCGCGGAGGCCCGCAATCGTTTCGGGAATGACCGGGGTCCGGCCGGTGGCGATCAGGAGCTTGTCGTAAGCCTGCCGTCTGCCGGAAGAAAGCATTGCTTCTTTCGATCGGACATCGAGACCAACGGCTTTTTCCGGGAGCGTCCGGATGCGGTATTTTTCCCGGGGATCGTCGCTCAGGGTAATATCGGCATCGTCCTTCTCGATGATCGAAGCCAGCATGGGGCGGTAATAGGGCTTGACGCTTTCGGGGGACAGCATGATGATTTCAGCTGCGGCATCGCTGCTTCGGATGGCCCCGGCTGCAGAGATGCCGGCGATGCCGCCGCCCATGATCACGTGGCGCATTCCTCTTGCCCCCCTTCCTTAGAATAGAGCCTTCACAACCGTCTTCCGTCTCAATCTCCGTTGGCATGCCGGCCGGGAGATAGACCTGCTTTATCCGGTCTTTTGGGCAGCAGTCGTCGAGAAAAATTGCTTACGAATAGTTTTTAACTGTACAGGGTCGTGAATTCGAAGTAAATCACCCGGGAAGGGTATTTTCAGGGGATGCACCTATGCTGCGGGATGTGGAATGGAACGATGGGAACCAGATGGAGCGGGCCGGACTGCTTTCAAACAGGCGGCAGCTTCGGCTTCTTGATCTTCCTGCTTCCTTCATAAAGATCATATTCAAGCAGCCTGCACTCGATGCCGCTGTTGTAGAAAGGGACCTTTCTCGCGGGCTTAAGCTTTACCTGCTTTGCAAGAGCGGGGCTTCCGGTAAAAACATACCCTCGATAGCCTTTGCATTTCTGTTTGAAATAGTCGCCGATGGCCGCATAGGTCTTGGCAAGCTCGTCGACCTCGCCCATCCGCTCTCCATACTCCGGGTTTAACACGATAACGCCCCCGCCATCGGGAGGCGGCATATCCGAGAAATTACAGACGCTGAAATCGATGAGCTGTTCAACGCCTGCCGTTGCTGCGTTCTTCTTCGCGGCCTCGACGGCATCGGGGCTGATATCCGTGGCCAGGATCCTGCCGGGCAGCCGTTTTGTTGCTTCCTGTTTTGCCTGCTCGCGAAGCTTGCTCCACAGAGCTTCGTTGAATCCCTTGAGGTGCATGAAGCCGAAGTTGCCGCGCATGAGCCCCGGGGCCCGGTTCAGGCCGATCAGGGCGGCTTCGATGGCGATCGTGCCGCTGCCGCACATGGGATTCATGAAGTTTGTGCTGCCGTCCCATCCCGTCGCAAGCACGACAGCTGCTGCGAGCGTTTCCTGCATGGGGGCCTTGAGCGGAATCTTCCGGTACCCGCGGCGGGAGAGGGGCTCCCCGGAAGTGTCGAGATACACCGAAACACGGTCATCCTTCCAGTACAGGTGGACCACGCTGCGGTCGCGCTCCGGGCCGGAGTCGGGTCGTGTGCCCCGCTTGTTCTTGATCCGGTCGACAATGGCGTCCTTGCACCGAAGGTTGGCGAAGCGCGAATCATTGATGCTCGCGGTATCAACGCTCGAGGTCACGCAGACATAGCCGTCTTCGGGAATAACGTCCTCCCAGCTCAGCTCCGACAGGCGCTGGTAGAGCTCATTCGCAGTCGTCGCAATAAATTCCTTGAACAGAAAAAGGACGCGGTGCCCGGTCCGGATCCGCAGATTGAGCAGCAGCGTGTCGTCAAGCGTGCCTGTTGTTTCCACGCCGGCAATCTGCTCGGAAAGAACGGGCTGACCCAGGGCGCGCAGTTCTTGCGCTAAAAAGGGAGGGATGCCCTTGGGGCAGGTAATGAGAATGGTGGATTTTTCCATGTATCAGCAACGAAGGGATCGTGACGCGAGAAGTCTCTCCCCGGGCGAGGGGCGGTCTCCGCGCGCGAAGAGAAACCTGTTTTGGAACCTCCGGTAAAAAAGGCGTCAGTTCGCCGAAGCCATCAGCCGTTCTTTGTCCTTAAAGAGCACGTCGCACTTGTTGTAATAGGTCTTCCGGACAACGCCTTTTCCGAAGGTGTTGTGGAGCACGACATCGCCGATGCGGTACTTCCCGGACATGTCATAGGCGCGCTCTTTCCCCCGCGCTTCGGCCAGGCAGGATTCCCACAGCACTTCCGCTGTTTTTGCGGCCGCTTCCTTCTTTTTTGACGCCGTGCCCGTCTTGATGTCAGCGGAAGTCCGGTATTTGTGCGCACTGCCGCAGGTCCTGCATTTTACCTTGGCAATCGTCTCGCCGTCCGCAGCCATGGCAACAATGATATGATCGCAGCTCAACTTGCACTTGGTGCAATAAGCAGCTGCATTCTCACCCACCGAACGTTTTTCCAGCATGACTTTCTCCTTCCCCTGATTTTTGGGATTTACGTTTTGATCCATATCCGGCACCTGTCCCGTGGATTACTTCAAGACGGGCGGGCCCGCCTCCATGCATGCGGCCGTCTCACCCGGAAGACCATGGTCAATATACACCTTCTCCGGCGAAAAAGCTTTTGTTCTTTTTCCGGCAGCAGGCCATCCGGAGGCAGATGAGTCCAGCTGCCCTCCTGTCCCGTCAGGCGCCAAGACCGCGGGCGGAGAGGCCGGCATATTCGTACCTTTTTTGGCTTGAAATCACACCGTCATTCTGTTAGTATGCGCAGGATTAGGAGACTCCGTGCAGAAAGCAGACCGCACAACCAGAGCTGTCGCAGGTTTTGTCGATCTCCTGCTGGTCATTGGTCTGGCCAGACTGCCGGATGTACTGGGGTTTTTGTCCGCCTGTGGATACATTCTGATCCGGGACGGGCTGCTCGATCGCAGGAGCGTCGGGAAAAAGCTCATCGGACTTTACGTGGCCTCGTCGGAAAAGGCCGGACCTGTGATGGCCTACCGTGAGTCGATCATCAGAAATGTCCCCTTCGCCGTTGCCTATATCCTGTTTCTGGTGCCCTATGCGGGATGGGCGTTGGGCCCGCTGGCGCTGGGCGTGGAAAGTCTGGTCGCCATCGGCGATGATCGGGGAATGCGGATCGGGGACATGCTGGCGCGCACGATCGTGGTCCAGAACGGCGCGGCAACGGCGGGCACCAGGCCCGAAGAGCGGCCCCCTGCCGGGCAGCCCGATGCACCTGTACCGCAAGACGAACAGCACTAGTCCGCCTTGCTCATTTCTGTTTGAGACGTATCTCTTCACATCGCGCTTGCAGCTGCGCCGGGCTTGCGGAATCGACCGCGAGAGTTCGGCCGGCTTTGTTTTGGGTCATCTTCTGAAAGGAGTTTTTGCATACGATGTTTATCAATTCTATCATGGGCTGGTTTTCCAACGACATGGCCATCGATCTCGGCACGGCCAACACCCTGGTGTACGTCAAGGGCAAAGGGATCGTCTGTAATGAACCTTCGGTCGTCGCCATATCCGCAAAAACCGGGAAAGTACTTGCCGTGGGTTCCGAGGCCAAGCGTATGCTCGGCCGAACGCCCGGCGACATCAAGACGATCCGCCCCATCAAGGACGGCGTCATTTCGGACTTCGACTACACCGGCGAAATGCTGAAGTACTTTATCCAGCGCGTCCATAACCGGAAGTCCTTCATGCGGCCGCGCATCGTGATCGGCGTTCCCTCGGGCATCACCCAGGTGGAGCAGCGCGCCGTCAAGGACGCGGCCATTTCCTCGGGCGGCCGCGCCGTCTACCTGATCGAGGAGCCGGTGGCCGCCGCGATCGGGACGGGCCTGCCGATCGCCGAGCCGTCGGGGAACATGATCGTGGACATCGGCGGCGGTACGACGGACATAGCCGTCATCTCCATGAACGGCGTGGTGTACAGCAAGGCCATCCGCGTGGGCGGAGACAACATGGACGAGGCAATCATCAATTACATCAAGCGCAAGTATAACCTCCTCATCGGCGAAATGATGGCGGAGACGATCAAGATGGAACTCGGCTCCGCATACAAAGTGGACACGAACCGGCAGACCAAGGAGATCAAGGGGCGCGACCTCGTGTCCGGAATTCCGAAGACGCTCATTCTCGACGACGACGAGGTACGCGAGGCGCTCGCCGAGCCGGTCAGCCAGATCCTGAACGGCATCAAGCAGGCCCTCGAAAACACCCCGCCGGAGCTCTCGGCCGACATCGTGGATAAAGGGATCGTCCTCGCCGGCGGCGGCGCTTTGCTCAAAGGCATGGACGTGTTCCTCCGCGAGGAGACGTCGCTTCCCATCATCATCGCCGAAGACCCCCTGACCTGCGTTGCGCTCGGCGCCGGGAAGGTCCTCGATGACGAGCAAATCCTGAGACAAGTAATGATGTAGGGAAAGCAGCCGCACAATGCCCGGTTTTGTTTCAAAATATAGAAAATTCATCGTCATTTTTTTCCTCTTTGTGGTCCTGTTCTGGCTTCTCACGGTCCAGGTGAAGAACGGGCGTTTTCTCTTTCTGGAAAAAC
>DAIDTZ010000029.1 GCA_027456925.1 Nitrospirota bacterium | reverse complement strand
ATCGTCCTGTCAAATATATTTAAAGCTGTTCAGGGATGATATTTGGAGTTGATGGCAATAAGGGTATGCGTTCGGGGAAGTCATGCGGCGCTGGCTGCGGCTATTGCAGAAAAAAACTGGGCACCCACTGTGAAGAGGTGGGTGCCCAGTTTAGAAGTATTTGGCTCCCCAAGCTGGACTCGAACGAGTAGAACTTATGTGAATAGTTCCGTGTTGAGCCCTGAGGAAAAGGCGGGGCAGGAGGGTGATATACTATTATAAGAAAGACTTAGTGTCTGAGAGATAATCATTACTGTGCAAAAGGAAAGGGAAAAACCATGAATATCGAGCTCTCCACCAAAGAATACCGCGATTTGCTGGACATCCTGCACATTGCCGACGTGATCATGTCGGGACACCGGACAGAAGAGGACAAGCGCACTGAAGGGCACCGCGCCCTCATTCAGAAGTTTTATGCCCTGGCGCGCGCCGAAGGCCTTGACCGGCTGATCAACTTTGATAAGAGCGAAAAGAAATACTTTCCGACCCGGGATTTCGAACAAAGCTCCGTGGCTCACGTGGTGCTTGACGAGTTTGGAGACCACTACTTCTGGGACGAATTGATTTCCCGTCTGACGGAGCGGGACGCGGCGCAGATGGCCGGCGGGACCGGCAGCGCCGGCGCAATGAGCGAAATCGATCGCCAGCATGCGAAAGGGCAGATTCGTCAGCGATACCTTGAGGAATTCTCAGTGAATGGCGTTGCCAACCTGGCGGTCATTGAGCGGTTCAGTCCTTTCGAGGGGACGACGCTGGCCAGGACGTCGGACTGAGCTTGCCGTCCTCCCCTCTGAGCGCAGAAATCAAGATTCAATGGGTTTTTTTACCGATTCAGCGTCCGGAAGCAGCCCCAGGTTTACCATCTTTGTCCTCAGTTGCTTCCTCGTAATTCCCAGGACCTCGGCGGCCTTGCTCTGGTTCCAGGACGTGTTATTGAGGGCCTTGATGATGAGCCGCTTCTCGGTCTCGAGGAGGTTCATTTCGTCGAAGGTCTCCCGCTCGTCCCCGGCCGGGCCGAGCAGCTTTGGCGGAAGATACTTTTTCGTAATGGCAATGTTGGGGCAAAGCACATAGGCGCGCTCGACGACGTTCTCGAGCTCCCGCACATTGCCCGGCCAGCCGTAGGAGAGAAGCAGGTCCATCACGTTGTCTTCAAACCCCTTGATCAGCTTTCCTTCGACAGCGTTCATCCGTTCAAGGAAGTGATGGGCAAGCAGGAGAATGTCGTCAGTGCGCTCGCGAAGCGGCGGCATCCTGATCGTGACGACATTGAGCCGGTAATAGAGGTCCTCGCGGAAACGCTTCGCCAGGACCTCCTGTTCCAGATCCTTATTGGTCGCGGCAACGATCCGGACGTTGATTTTTATCCGGGAGCTTCCGCCCACCCGCAGGATCTCCCGTTCCTGGAGAAACCGGAGGAGTTTTTTCTGGAGGTTGGGGTCGAGGTCTCCGATTTCGTCGAAAAAAAGCGTTCCCCTGTCCGCGTGCTCGACCAGCCCGGTCTTCTTCTCATGGGCGCCGGTGAAGGCGCCTTTCTCGTGGCCGAAGAGCTCGCTTTCCATGAGTTCGGAAGGGATGGTGGCGCAATCGACGGTGACGAACGGACCCCCGGCCCGGTCCGAGTCGTAATGGACCGCGCGGGCCGCGAGTTCCTTGCCGGTCCCGCTCTCGCCGGCGATGAGGACGTTCGACTGCGTTTTCGATACCATCCGTATGGTATCGAAAACCTCCTGCATGGCCGTGCTTTTGCCGATGATGTTGCTGAAGGTGTACTTCTGCCTGAGTTCGGACTTCAGGGCCTGGTTTTCCCGCTTGAGCTCGGATTTTTCGAGGGCCTCGCCGACCACGGTCAGAAGTTCGTCGGGGTTCACGGGCTTCGTGAGGTAGTTGAACGCCCCCCGCTTCATCGCCTCCACGGCGTTCTCGATGGTCCCGAACGCCGTGATCATGATCACGGGAAAATCGGGCTGGAGGGACTTGACCTCCGTCAGGAGTTCGGCGCCGGACTTGCCGGGCAGCTTGAGGTCGGTCACGACGAGGTCGTAGGCGGTCAGGCGGAATTTCTCCAGCGCCTCTTCGGCGGACTGGGCAATGTCCACGCCGTACCCGCTGTCCCTGAGCGTCAGGGCAACGACTTTGAGGATGTTCTTTTCGTCGTCCACGACGAGGATGTTATGCTTTTGCATTGTCCCGCACCGGCAGTTCGATGGCGAACCGCGTCCCTTTGCCGACCTCGCTTTCGACGGCGATCGTGCCTTTGTGCTCCTTCACGATCCGGTCGACGACGGCGAGCCCGAGGCCGGAGCCCCGTGTTTTCGTAGTATAAAACGGCTTGAAGATATTTGCAATCTTTTCAGCATCGATCCCGCTCCCCGTGTCCTGGACCGTCACCCGCACCCGGTCTCCGGAAGATTCGGTGCTGATGGCGATGGAATCCCCCTCCTTCGAGGCGTCCATGGCGTTCAGGAGCAGATTGAGCAGGGCCTGCTTTATTGCAGACGCGTCGCAGGGCATCGGGAGGATGTGCTCGTCAGTGAGCACGATTACCTCGATGTTTCGGTCCGTTGCCTCCTGCCGGATGAGCTCCACGGTCGCTTTGACCACGTCGTTGAGGTCGCTCACCTTGAAGAAGAGCGGCGCCGGCTTCGAGAACCCGAGGAAGTTCGACGTCATGTCGTTCAGCCTCATCACTTCCTCCTCGATGATCGACAGAAACTCGGTCAAAATGTCGCCATGAAAATTTTTCTTAAGGTACGAGGTCGCGACGCGGATCGAATTGAGCGGGTTCTTCGTCTCGTGAGCCACCGTCGCGGCCATCTCGCCCAGGGCCGACAGCCGCTCGAGCCGGGCCTTCTCGGCATCGGCCTTTTTAAGCTCCTGGAGGTTGAAGCTCAGGTCCTTGACCATCTGGTTGAAGACCTCCACGAGCTCCCCGAGCTCGTCGCCGCACGATTCCCGGTACACGGCGCACGTGCGGCAGTCGCCGATCTTCTGGGCAATGGCGCCCTGCACCGTTCCGTGGCAAAACGTGCCGGCTATGGCCCAGCACCGGAGTTTGCCGTAGGACGGGCACTCCCGCTTGTCGCAGGCGAGCCGCTCCCAGCATTTCACGACCCTCGCATTTTCGACTTCGACCTCCAGGTTCCCGGTCTGAACGTCCATCATCCGGTCCTTCAGCCTGCGGAGGGGCGTGGTCAGAAAATTCGAGACCGCAAAAGCGCCGGC
Source organism: Nitrospirota bacterium (assembly GCA_027456925.1). Classification (GTDB taxonomy): domain Bacteria; phylum Nitrospirota; class UBA9217; order UBA9217; family UBA9217; genus JAJYKN01. The sequence goes on along the minus strand of DAIDTZ010000029.1, from coordinate 3,497 downwards.
GATCCCGCCGAGCAGGATGATCGCCGAGATCATGTAAATATATTTTTTCAGTTTCCCTAAGCGTCCTTCGATTACCGCGTCAATGTCCCGTAGCGAGTAACCGATGGTGGCGAGGCCGAGGACCTTGTCTCCGATCCTTATCGGGACCGAAAATTCCTTGACCGGTTCCTTGCCGTAGCGGTATTCCCTGATCCGCTCTTTTCCATCCGCCAGGGCGCCGGACAGCCCGCCCAGGTCCTGCCGCGGGAGTGTCGTGCCGAGCAGGGAACGCTTCGTATGAGCGACGACCATTCCGTTCGCGTCAACGATCATGGCATATGCGCTGGGCGCCACGCCGTGCATGGTATTGACCAGTTCATCGAGGCGGAGCGGGTCGAACTGGAGCAGCGATTCGGCGGCGTCATGGGCGAGGTTTCTCGTCATGGCCAGATTGCTCGTCTCCGTGTTCTGCCGGAGCGCTTCCCGCTGGTAGCTGATGATCAACGACGCGACGGCGAGCATCGTAATGCCGATGATCATGGTCACCGCTATTGAGAACTTCAGCCCAAGGTTCAGTCTGCTTGCCGCTTTTGTGCTCATGCGCGTGATTGTCCGGGACGGGCATTTCATTTTATCCGTCTCCGCAGGCCGTCGAAATCCCGATCGCTCGCCGCTATGAACCGTCGGATTTCCGCCGCCCTGAGGATGCGGTCGTCCCGGAGATTGAGCAGGTCGCTCTTGACCTCTTCGACAACCTTCGGGTCCGTCCCCGGCGTGGCGGCAAAAGGCCAATTTGCAATATAGGGCGTTCTGGCGACGATCCTGATTTTATGGAGATCGATTTCCTCCTTCAACACACTGAGGGAGGTTTCCCTGACGAAGCCCGCGTCGACGTTTTTCCGGTAGACGTTCAGAATTACCTTCTCCTGCCTTTTCCCCTCGGACATGTGAAGGTCCTTGAATACGTCGATCCCTTTTTCCGCGAGCAGCAGCTTCTGGGCGAGAAAACCGCCGGCCGATTTGTAGGAGACGGCCATGACGCGCTTTCCCCGCAGGTCCTCGATGGTCCTGATCGGGCTGTCCGCGCGGGTAATGATGATGCCGCGGAAAATATTGCCTGAGGTCTCGATGGCCGTGTTCGCAAAGGCGGACAGATAACCCTTGTCCGCGAGCAGAATGTAGATGTAGGGGTTCGAATAGGAGAACTGGACCTCGCCCCGCTTCACCGTGTCGTAAAAGCCCTCGAAGTCCTTCGGGATGACGAGTTTGAACTCGTATCCCGTTTTTTGCGAAAGGTATCGCATGAGCGGGTCGAACCGGTCGAAGAGGGTAATGGCCGAATAGAGCGGCAGGATTGCGACCTTGATCGATTTTTTCCCGTAGGTGAGATAATTCTTCCCCGTAAGGTTCTTGATCATGACGCGGACAACATCGAAATCCCGGTCCTCGGCAGAGGTGAAGCCGTCGATGTCCTTCATCTTTTCGATCAGGGACGGAGTGGTCTTTCTGTTCACGGCGATGAGGGCTTGCCGGACCGCGCTGCGGAGCGCCGGGGACAGCCGCGGAGAGGCGCAAAGGGTGTACTGAGGGATCGCCTCGGATTCCTCGATGATCCTCAGACCGTCGTCAAGATATTTGCGGGCCACGCGCTCGCTCAAACCGCCGATATCGTGATGTCTCGTGAGGACCGAGAGGGCAATGCGGTCCTCCTGCTCCAGGTAATCGACGGAGCTGAAATCCTTCAGGCCGATCCCCACTTCCTTGAACATGGCTGCGGGAATGAGGGAGGAAGACGACGAACTGGCATTGCCCAGGGCGAGGCGCTTTCCCCTGGCCTCGACGATCCTGGATATCCCCGAGTCCTTGCGCGTCACGATAACGCTCCGGTAGGTTGACGAGCCGTTTCGTATGGTTTTTACCAGGGGAATGACGTCGTGCAAATGGCGGGCCTCGCAGTAGGCGGAGGGGTCGAGGTAGGCAAGCTGTGCACGGCCCGTTCCGATGTCCTCGATCGCCTCCTGGTAGTTCTGGGCAATCTTGAGGACGATCTGCTGCGATGTCGCTTGTTCGAGATACTCCTTCAGGGGAAGAAATTTTTCGTACATGATGCTGATGTCTTCCACGGGCGGCAGAACAAATACCAGGGGCGGGGCCCCTGCGGGCTTCTCCCGGGACAAGCCCGCGGAGGGCGGTAAGAGCGCGAGCGCACAACAGAGGACAAGAAACAACTTTTTCATGCGACATTATACGCACCTGCGGGCTTGATTTGCAAGAAAATGCCTTAAGGAAAATGCCTGAACAGGGAGATCTCGAAGTAGCATAGGAAAAGCACTTAGACACGGAAGAAGCGGATTAGACATGATAAAAGCGGATAAATTCGGAAGCAAGGCAATCACTATTCGTCAGTTGCGAATGAAATTCTGCTCAAAATGGATAGAAAAAATCTTAAACCTTCGACAGGATAACAGGATTTACAGGAAGTTATTAAAAGCAAAATCCGCCGTTATCCGACTCTTATCAGATTTGATCCGTGTCAAATGCCGTTTTTAGGATTAATCCTTTTTCCCGCCGTCATTCCCAAACGTGGGCCCTGTTCTGTCCGAGCCTTTCAAACAATTCGATCCGGAGCATGATTTTTGTCCTGGCATTATCCTTGCTTTAAAAGTGATTGTTCAGGTGAAGCGATTGACTTTTATCCGTTCGTGGTGAGCCTGTCGAACCACTCAAAATACTTTTTCAACAACCTGGCAGGCCGGACGGTTGCGCGGAGCTCTTTCCTTCAGCCCGAGGCGGCATTACGAGGAGCCGATGGTTAGATCGGATAAAACGCTGGAAATACGAGGTGTGCTCAGCCCGCGAGCTGAAATGATCGCCATGAAGGCGCTCACGGCGCTGACACCCGGGGAGGTCCTTACGATCATTACCAGGGATGTTGCGGCCCGCGAAAAGCTACTGTCCCTTTGCAAGGACCTCGGCTGCGTCATGGCCGATATGAAAGAAGAAGGGGGCACTATCTACGTCCAAATTCGAAGATGACCGTTGTATTTGTCTTGTTTCCTTTAGTCTCATTATTTACGCGGCCTCACATTGTCCTAAAGTGCACACCAAAAAAAGTGAAACTGTCCCAAAAGGGACAGAAAGCAGCTTTTTACCCCTTTATTAAGCGGGAATGCCTTTTGCATCTCTGGTGAACATATGAAAAAAATACTCTTCACGATTGTTTGCTCCTCTCTTCTGATTATGGAAGCGTCGCCGCTATTCGGCGCCTCGGGCAATATCAAGATGTTGTTCTTCTATCAGGAGAACTGCAAATGGTGCAAAATGATGGACGAGGTTATTAATGACCCCTCGATATCCGGGATTCTCCGGGAAAACGCTCAAATAATAAAAGTCGATATCCACGGGCAGGAAAAGCCGGCCTCCGGGGGCCTGACGGGCGTTGAGTATAAAAAAAAATACAAGGTTTTCTGGATCCCGACCGTTATTTTCAAGGGACCGGGGGAGAAGGTGCTTCTGAG
>DAIDTZ010000028.1 GCA_027456925.1 Nitrospirota bacterium | reverse complement strand
GAGATTGAAAAATCCATAAACAAGTAGAACGGCAGCGTTAACCACGGGAGCTTCGCTCGCACAGGGCTGCGCCACGGATAGGATCAAGAGTCCCGGTTTTAAAACCGTAGAATCTTTCCCGTGTGTGCGGCAAAGCCGCACCCGTGTTCATCCGTGGTTAAATGCTCTGTGGTTCAATACTCTTTTAGATCAAAGGATAACGGCATGTCAGAACTGAAACAGACGGACCCCGAGGTTTTTAACGCGATCAAGGGCGAGGAGGAGCGCGAGCTCTCCAAGATCGTCCTGATCGCGTCGGAGAATTACGTGAGCAACGCGGTGCTCGAAGCGCAGGGCTCGGTGTTCACTAACAAGTACGCGGAGGGCTACCCGAACCGCCGGTACTACGGCGGGTGCCAGTTCGCCGATGTCGTCGAGTCGCTGGCCATCGAACGAGCGAAGCAGCTTTTCGGCGCAGAGCACGTGAACGTGCAGCCCCACTCGGGTTCTTCCGCCAATATGGCGGTCTACTTCAGCGTGCTCAAACCCGGGGACACGATCCTCGGCATGGGCCTGCCGCACGGCGGACATTTGACCCACGGGGCAAGCGTCAGTTTCTCGGGCCAGCTCTACCAGTCCTTTTCCTACGGTGTTGACAAAAAAACCGAACTTCTCAATTACGACGAAATCGAGCGCATGGCGATGGAGCACAAGCCCAAGATGATCGTGTGCGGCTACAGCGCCTATTCGCGGGTCCTCGACTTCGCCCGGTTCCGGAAGATCGCGGACAGGGTGGGCGCATACCTCATGGCCGACATTGCGCACATCGCCGGCCTCGTCGCGGCAGGGGAGCACCCGAACCCGGCGCCCTTTGCGGATTTCGTTACCACGACCACACACAAGACCCTGCGCGGCCCCCGCGGCGGCATGATCATGTGCAAGGAAAAATTCGCCAAGGCCGTGGACAAGGTCATCTTCCCGGGCATCCAGGGCGGTCCGCTCGTGCACGTGAGCGCGGCCAAGGCCGTATCGTTCAAGGAAGCGCTCGCCCCCGGGTTCAGGGACTACCAGCGCCAGGTGAAGAAGAACGCCCAGGCCCTGGCCAAGCGGCTGACCGAAGACGGTTTCCGCATCGTCTCCGGGGCGACGGAAAACCACCTCATGCTCGTGGACCTGTCTCCCAAGAACATCACGGGCAAGGACGCTGAAACGTGGCTCGACGCCGCGGGCATCACGGTGAACAAGAACAGCATCCCCTTTGACCAGAAGCCGCCGGTCACCACGAGCGGCATCCGGCTCGGAACGCCCATCGTGACCACCCGCGGAATGCGCGAACCCGAGATGAAGATCATCGGCGACCTTATCTGCGACGCGCTGGCCAACGGCCATGCGCCGGAAACGCTTGCCGGGATCAAGGAGAGGACCAAGGCGTTCTGCAGCAAGTTTCCGATGTTCGCCGGAAGCAAGGTATAAACAAGACACATCTTTGACACTGATCAGGACGGATTGATGTATGATAAAGGCGGATTTTAGAAAAGCCTGATCATGCCTTTTCATGATCAAATCCGCCATTATCCGTGTCAAAGACTGAGGCACTGCATATATCATGACCACAAAACATCAACGCCCCTCGTGGGACGAATATTTCATGGAGATCGCGCACCTGGTGAAGAAGCGCGCCACGTGCCTCCGCAGACAGGTGGGCGCCGTGCTTGTGAAGGACAAGAACATCCTTGCCACGGGCTACAACGGCACGCCGTCGGGCATCGCACACTGTCTCGACCGCGGCTGTCTGCGCGAGCAGATGGGCATTCCCTCGGGCGAGCGGCACGAGATCTGCCGCGGGCTCCACGCCGAGCAGAACGCCATCATCCAGGCAGCCAAGCACGGGACGAACATCGACGGCGCGACGCTCTACTGCACGAACCAGCCCTGCGGCATCTGCGCCAAGATGATCATCAACGCCGGCGTCAAGCATGTTGTCTTCGAGGACGGTTATCCCGATCCGCTCGCTGCCGAGATGCTGAAAGAGTCGGGCCTCAAGATCACGCAGTACAAGAAGTCGAGCAGCTCGTAGCTGATAGCTCATAGCTGACAGCAACCGCCATGAGCTGCGGGCCATGAACGAAGAGCTTACCCTATGCGCTGCCCCCACTGTTCCAGCATGGACAACAAAGTTGTCGACTCCCGGATGGGAAAGGAAGGCGATTCCATCCGGCGGAGGAGGGAATGTCTCATGTGCGGGGGCAGGTTCACGACCTACGAGCGGGTAGAAGACGTGCTTCCGTCGGTCATCAAGAAAGACGGCCGCCGCGAGCCTTTTGACCGGATGAAGATCCTGAACGGCCTGAAAAAGGCCTGTGAAAAGCGGCCGATCAGCCTGGAGGTCCTTGAGAAGACCGTCGACGAGATCGAGAAAGCGCTCCAGGAAAAAGGCTTCAAGGAGATCCCCGGCGCGGCCATCGGCGAAGAGGTCATGGAGAAGCTGCATAAGCTCGATGAGGTCGCCTATGTGCGGTTCGCCTCGGTCTACCGGTCGTTCCGCGATATCAACGAGTTCATGAGCGAGCTCAAAGACATCCTGAACAGCAAAGAAACGAACAGCGAAAAGTCAGAACTCAGAAGCCAGAAGTCGGACCAAAGCTTGCCTCCTTCTTAAAATATCTTTTTGCGGAAAGCGCTGAGAGCTGGCCCCATGCATGATGCCGCTAATTTTCAGCGACCTCTGCGTCCTCTGCGGTAAAAAAATCCCATGACCGACCTTGTTGTTGATATAGCCGTCGGTGTTTCCGTCAATAAAACGTTCCACTATCGCGCGCCCGAAGAGATGCGGTCCGTCCTTGCCCCCGGTGTGCGCGTGCTCGTTCCCTTCGGCAGCAGGCGTGTTTCCGGCACGGTGCTGGGTTTCCCGGACAAGGCCGAGGTAGCGGGCCTCAAGTCCGTGATCGAAGTCCTCGACAATCCGCTCTTTCCAGAACTTCTTGCTCTTGCCCGCTGGATGTCCGATTACTACCTGTACCCCCTCGGCCAGACCCTTGAGGCCGTGGTGCCGAAAGCAGTTGGCCGCGCAAAACCGAAAAAAGAAAAATTTCTCCGTTTGCCGGCGTCCTTCCCTGTTTCCGGGAAGCCTGTTGTGAAGGGAAAGAAACAGGCGGCCCTGATCGAGTTGCTTTCAGAGCAGGGGGAAACGGCTGCTGGCGCGCTGACCGGATTTTCGAGCGCGACGATCAAATCGCTCGTGCAAACGGGAATGATCGAGGTCCTCGAACGGGAAGCCGCAGGGAAAGGGCGTGAACCTTTTATTGCGACGACCCCTCCCGGGCTCATGGCCGAGCAGCGGGAGGCGGTGGCAAAGATCAAGGAAGCTGTTTCCTCCCAGGCCTTTGGCGTCTTTCTTTTGCACGGCGTGACCGGAAGCGGCAAGACCGAGGTCTATCTTCACGCCATTGCCGGACTGGCGGGCACCGGGAGGGGCGCCATCGTGCTCGTGCCCGAGATCGCGCTTACGCCGCAGCTCCTCGGCAGGTTCCGGGGCCGTTTCGGCAGCCGCGTGGCAGTGCTGCACAGCGGGCTCACCGACCGTGAGCGGGCCGACGAGTACCGCCGCATCCGGTCCGGCGGGGTGGATGTGGTCGTCGGGGCCCGGTCCGCGGTCTTCGCCCCCTTTGCCCAGGTCGGGATCATCATCGTGGACGAGGAGCACGAAAACTCCTACAAACAGGATGAGGGGCTCCGCTACAACGCGCGGGACGTGGCAGTGGTGCGGGCAAAGTTCGAGAACGCCGTTGTGGTACTCGGCTCAGCCACGCCGTCCCTCGAAAGCTTTTATAACGCAAAAAACAACAAGTATTGCTACCTTCGGCTGGCGAACCGCGTGGACAACCGGCCCATGCCCGACGTGCTGGTCATCGACGTCAAGACGCTCCCGAAAAACAACCTCTATTCTCCCCGCTTGATCGACGATATCCAAAAGCGGCTCGACAAGAACGAGCAGACGCTCCTGCTTTTGAACCGCCGGGGATTTTCGTCAGTCCTCATCTGCCGGGACTGCGGCACGGCAATCAAATGCCCAAGCTGCAGCGTGTCGCTCACCTTTCACAAGAGCGAAGGAAAGCTCAAGTGCCATTACTGCGGTTTTTTCACCCGACCGCCGGATAAATGCCCCACGTGCCGGAGCATCGAGCTGAAGCTGATCGGTTCGGGCACGCAAAAGATCGAGGAAGAGCTGCAAACGCTTTTTCCGGGCGCCCGGCTCAAGCGAATGGACAGCGACTCCGTCAAGGGCAGGGATGCCTACGATACGCTTTTGCAGCAGGTGGACCAACGGGAGGTGGACATCCTTTTGGGCACGCAGATGATCGCAAAGGGCCACGACTTTCCGGGCGTCACGCTCGTCGGCGTGGTCGACGCCGACATCGGCCTGAACCTGCCGGACTTCCGGTCCGCGGAAAAGACCTTTCAACTCATCACCCAGGCAGCGGGCAGGGCCGGGAGGGGCGAGCTGGGCGGCGAGGTGGTCATCCAGACCATGAACCCCAACCATTATTCGATCCAGCACAGCACGACCCACGACTACGAAGGCTTCTATAATGAAGAGATCGTCTTTCGCAGGGAGCTTCACTATCCCCCGGTCGGGAGGATCATTAAACTCGAAATTAAGAGCGCTCAGGAAGAATATGCTTCCGAGGCCGCCAAGACGGCGCAGAACCGCATCCGTCACCTGATGCGGGGAAAAGAGACAATGCTGCTCGGCCCTGCTGCCGCGCCCATCGCCCGGGTGCGCGGGCAATTCCGCTTCCATCTGCTCCTCCTGTCGCAGCAGCGGGACAAGATCAGGATGCTTGCCCTCGAAGGGAAGAAGGCGGTGGAGGAAAAGTATGGCCGGAAGTGCAAGGTCATCGTGGACGTGGACCCGGTGAATTTGATGTAGTGTCTCTGGTCAATGTTTTTCCCCCTTTCGCCTCTCAATTCCCATTTCCCCGGATAAAGGTTTCGAATTGAGGTTTGGTGTCTGAATAAAGGTCTTGAAGTTTGCAGTGTTTCGGCTACAATGTGGCAGAGATAATTCCCCTATGACGGAAAAAAAAGAAGACACCGCGGTCACATCGAACCGCAAGGCATACCACGACTACTTCATCGAGGAGACGCTCGAGGCCGGAATGTCGCTCCAGGGCACGGAAGTGAAGTCCCTGCGCCTGGGCCTCGCCAACCTGACGGACAGCTACGCCATCGTGAAGAACGAGGAGATGTTCCTCCTGAACGCGACCATCAGCCCCTATCCCATGGGCAACATCAGCAACCACGACCCGCTCCGGACGCGCAAGCTCCTCCTGCACAAGGAGGAGATCCGCAAGCTTACCTGGAAAATGACGCAGAAGGGGTTCACGCTCATCCCGCTCAAGATCTACTTCGTGCGCGGCAGGGCCAAGGTATTGATCGGCCTTGCAAAAGGCAAGAAGGCGTTTGACAAGCGCGAGACGATCAAGGCAAAGGAATCAAAGCGCGAAGTTGAGCGCGTGGTAAAAGAACGAAACCGCTGATCGACCCTGCCCAACTGTTTTTCCCTTCTGCTAAAATTACACTAAATCAGGAATCGGAAAGAATTTGTCGAAAACGATGTTCTGCGCCTTAAGTCGCATGAAATTTACATCAAGGAGGCAGCACTATGAAACGAATTATGGTGTTTACTGTTGTCCTGTTATTCATGCTTCTGGCAGCCGGCTTGGATAGAGCGGATGCCAGGG
>DAIDTZ010000027.1 GCA_027456925.1 Nitrospirota bacterium | reverse complement strand
GGCCGGGGCCCACGGGGATGCCGTGCTCCTTGGCATGCCTGATGAAGTCCGAAACGATGAGGAAGTATCCGGCAAAGCCCATCTGGTCGATCATCTGGATCTCGAACTCAAGCCGGTCGCGATACATCTTTTTGTCGATGCTGCCTGTTCCGCGCACGGCTTCGATCTCAATGAACCGCTCGTCGAGGCCTTTCCGGGCGAGCTCGGCCATGAAGGCTTCCCTTGTGTATCCTTCGGGGACCGGGAAATGAGGAAGATGATATTTGCCGAGTTCAAGCTCCAGGTTGCACCGTTCGGCTATCTTGACGGTGTTCGCGATCGCCTCGGGAACATGGGAGAAGGCTTTTTTCATCTCCTCCGGCGTTTTCATGTAAAAGGTCTCTGACGAAAACCGCAGCCGCTTCTCGTCCTTCACCGTCTTTCCGGTCTGGATGCACAGAAGCGCGTCGTGGGCCTTGTGGTCTTCCTTGTCCAGATAATGGCAATCGTTCGTCGCCACAACGGGAATGCCCGTGTCCCTGGTCAGTTTCAGGAGCTCGCGATTCACCTGTTCCTGCTCAGGGATGCCGTTGTCCTGCAGCTCCAGGTAGAAATTCTCCTTGCCGAAAATCCCTTCGTACTCAAGGGCGACCCGCTTTGCGTCTTCATACCGGTTCTGGATGAGCAGGGAAGGGATTTCGCCGCCGAGGCAGGCGGAAAGTCCGATAAGACCCTCGCTGTGCCGTTTGAGGAGTTCCTTGTCGATCCTGGGCTTATAGTAGAACCCTTCGAGATAGGCGGCCGTAACGAGCTTGACGAGGTTTTTATATCCTTGTTTGGTCCGCGAGAGCAGGATGAGATGGTAGGATGCTTCCTCGTTCTGGCCCGAGGGCGCGGATTTTTCCAGCCGCGAACCCGGGGCAACATAGATTTCGCACCCGATGATGGGTTTGATGCCGGCCTTCATGGCCTTGAGATAGAAATCGAGGGCGGAGAACAGGTTCCCGTGGTCCGTGACGGCGACGGCGGGCATTTTGAGGTCAATGGCTTTTTTGATGAGTTTATAGAGCCCGATTGCGCCGTCTAACAGGCTGTATTCGGTATGGAGATGCAGGTGGACGAAATCTGAGTGATGCATAATGGCAAACTCCAAATTTAAAGCACCAAATCCCAAATAAATTTCAAGCACCAAGCTCCGAAATTCTAAACTTTAGGAAATTGGAATTTAGAGATTATTTGGGATTTGAGATTTGGAATTTGTAATTTAATTTTCCGCGAAGCGGTAAAATTGGAGGCGGCGATCGGATTTGAACCGATGAATGAAGGTTTTGCAGACCTCTGCCTTAGCCACTTGGCTACGCCGCCCTGAAAAATAAAAAAGTTAAAAGATAAAAGTCGTATACTCAAATACCGTAACTTTTAACTTTTAACTTTCTCATGAAAAACTATGGAGCGGGTGGCGGGATTCGAACCCGTGACCTCAACCTTGGCAAGGTCGCGCTCTACCAGCTGAGCTACACCCGCTTGAAAAACCGCTTTTTAACCCCTTCAAGCCCTGCAAATATAACAAAGTGATCCATCCTTGTCAACAGAAAAGTATTTTCGTATCTATTGACGGAAGGGGAGGACTGTGGTACTTTAAAGTACAATCACGAAGAGGTTACGGAGGTTACAAAAAGCAAATGAATACGGTTAAAACAATCGGTCTCATGGTTTTCATGACGGTACTTCTTGTTTTCGTCGGGGCCGCGCTCGGCGGCAGGAGCGGCATGGTCATGGCATTCGGCCTTGCCTTGATCATGAACGTCGGGTCCTACTGGTTCAGCGACAAGATCGTGCTCCGCATGTACCATGCGCAGCCGGTCACCGAAGCGGAGGCGCCTGAACTGCACGCCATTGTCCATACCCTGGTCCAACGAGCGGGCATGCCCATGCCCAAGGTCTATATCATTCCCGAAGAAACTCCGAACGCTTTTGCCACCGGCCGGAACGCCGAACACGCCGTCGTGGCGGTGACCCGGGGGATCATGCGGATCCTGTCCCGCGAGGAACTCACCGGCGTGATCGCCCATGAACTGGCGCACATCAAACACCGCGACATGTTGACCGGCACGATCGTCGCGACCATTGCAGGCGCGATCAGCATGCTGGCCCAGATGGCCCAGTGGGCCATGATCTTCGGCGGAGGAAGCAGGAGGGATGACAGCGAGGGCGGCAGCCCGATCGCGGCGCTCGTCATGATGATCGTGGCGCCCATTGCAGCCATGCTCGTGCAGATGGCCATCTCGCGCACCCGCGA
>DAIDTZ010000026.1 GCA_027456925.1 Nitrospirota bacterium | reverse complement strand
GGGTTATATGCGGCTTATTTTATCGCCATCCTGTTCCTAAAGCGCCAGTCAAGGCTGAAATAAAACGGAGTGTCAAAAATGCAGTCCTGTGGCCTTATTTTTCTCACTCCAATTTTACGAATGGCATTTTAGAAGAGCGATTGTGTCTGGTTTAGGGGAGAAGAACGGTTCTTTCCATCGAAGAATCATCCCTTCTTCGACAAGACAGCCGCGCGGCTGAGCCGGATCAAGGGAGCGTCGTTGATCTGAAATCCGGCTTGACGGGCATGTCCCAGGATCTCCTGAAACCGTCGGTTCGCTACGTGCATTCTCGGTTCAGCGTAAAGCACCTTTCCTCCCTTATGCAGAATGGAATAAATCTGGCCGAAGAATTTCGGGATGTCCTTGACCTCGTGCGCCATCCAAAATACCAGGACAAAATCCACGGGCTCTTTGATGCTGATGTCATCTTCTGATGCGCGGAGGAAATGAATGCGATCGGCCACGCCCGCTTTTCCGGCCCGCGTCTGCATCAAATCAAGCATCTTCTGCTGAAGGTCCACGGCAATGACGGTTCCTCTTTCACCCACCATCTTTGCCATTGCGATCGAGAAATACCCCATGCCGCACCCGATATCGGCAACTGTCATGCCTTCATGCAGGTACGGTCCGACAATCGCTTCCGGCTTGTGAATCATCCGCCGGAGGGGGTTGTCGAACGTCCACGCCAGCCACCAGGGGCAGACATGTTTTTCATTTCTCAAGAACAGGCTTTGAAGCGGTTTCATTCGGCATCCTTTTGATTTTTTGCCAACTCCGGTTCATGAAAAGTGGATTCAATCGAGAACCGTCGCAGGCGGCGTTTCAAATCGTCAGTAATGTCTCTCTGAGGGCGCTGCTCGGCATTACATTTTCAGTTTCAGAAACATTCCCAGGGCCCGGTCGGAGTACTTGATGTGATTGATCAGCCAGTCGACGCACAGTTCTCTCGTTTCCACCGCAAGTGACGAATTGATGCCTTCCATAAGCATTCTGTCTTTCAGCTTCAAAAAGTTTTTCACGAATTGCGCGTGCTGGGCCTTGTGCTGCGAGGTACTCGAGTACTTAAAATGGTCCATGTATTTTTCTTCAGTCCCGAAATGAAACACCACGTACTCCGTCAGGTATTGTATGATCTTGCTTATCTCCTGCCGGTCCACTTCGCCCTTCTCAAAGGCCGCGAGCAGACCATTCACTCGCGCGAAGAGCTCCTTGTGCTGGGTATCTATCTCCGATGAACCTGATGCAAGCGTATCGCTCCACTGTAACGACATACTTTTTCCGCTCCTTTCCGAATTTCATCGTGATGAGGGTTGTACGGCTGCCGGCCGCATACCGTTGGATTGTACCACAATTTGTAGTTATTACAATATAATAATTTTATCATTCCACCACCCATACGGCGCAGCCCTTGGCCTCGTGCACCAGCTTGCTTGACGTACTGCCGAAGAGGAACTCATCCGCCTTTGTCTTATGATGGCGACCTACGACCACGGTGCAGCACGTAAGATCGCACCGGGTCTCCAGGATGGCGTCGGCTAAAGACTTTGTCTCCCCGACGCAGGACCTGAATCTGACCTTGTCCTCGGGGAATCCGGACTGGATGAGGACCTGCTGATAGTTTTCGAGCATCTTGTTCGCCCCATCGAGCTTTTGCCTGATCCAGGCGTTCTGCTCGGCCTCGGAGTCGAAAAAATCCTCCTCGGGATCGGGGATAATGGAGAACAGCGTGACCCTGAATCCCGGGAACCCTCCGAGAAAGTCGGCGACATAGAGCACGGCGCGGCGCGAGCTGTCCGACTCATCGACGGCAATAAGAAGATGCTTGTCTTTTACGGGATTTGTGCTCTCGGCATCCATAATGGTGCTCCTTTCAGTGAAAGGCAACGGTTTATGGTCTCAGGTTTCAAGTCTCAGGCCTCAAGTTTCCAATCCTGAGACTCCAAGCTTGAGACCTGAGACTTAATGAAGCTCCGCCCGCGCCTCTCCCAGATCTTCCAGGAGTTCTTTCGTCTCCTCATAATAGATCGAAGCGCTAAATGAAAAATGCATCAGAACGCGGTTCAACTTTTCCGGGATGTAAGGATAGATCTTTTTCAAGTTGTTCACGCGGTTGTGGAACACGATGTTAACGTCGTCCTCGGAGAGCCGGTCGAGCAATGCCGGATCTTCATAGAGCAGACGATAGGTGGTGATGTCGCCGCGGCCCGTGATGAAGAGCAACACGTTTCCGAGACCGAAAAGGTCGTACCCAAAGCGGCTCTCGCCGTGGCGGTAGTTAAAGTCAAAATCGATCAAGCGGTATTGGCCCGTGGAGTCGTCTTTGATGATGTGATCGCGCCTGATGTCGCCGTGCTTCTCTCCATTGTCGTGCAAAAAACGGATGGCCTCGATGACCCGGATGAACTCGTCGAGCAGCGCCGGATAAAAGTTATGAAAGAAATCCTCGTGGTCCTTGCCCATTTCGATCGCAATCTGGCCAAGGGTCCTGCCATGAATATAGTCCAGGATGCGGAGCTGGCCCCCGCTGGAATCGAGCACCGTCTTTCCCTGCATGAAATCCGGCCTGCCCCGCACCAGTTCGAGGATCCGCGCTTCCTTTTGCGGGCTCCTCACGCACTCGAACACGAGGTTCCCGATCTTTGACTCGAAGCGCTCCTTAAAGACCCATTTCAGGATCTTGACCTCGCCGGTACTAAGATCACGGGCGCGCTTGACCCAGAACTTCTGCTCGTCATCGATGCCGAACCTGCCCTCGCGCTCGTTGTTCCGGACAAAATAGGGGATCCCATCCAGTACGACGACGTCGTCGTAATCCACGCGAAAAAAGTCCGCCGTATCTTTCACTTTCACGCGCTTGGGCACCCGTTCGCGCGGGACCCATTTGCGGATCAGGAGAAGCAGGTCTTTTTCCGTGTAACTGCTGTTGTTCGCAGCCATCCGTCGTCTCCCCCTGTTTGCTATCAACATTATACCAGTTTTCCATTATACCGCTGATAGACAATTCTGCACTGTGCCTCTTACAAATCAAGCGGGGCATGCTGGAACCTTTCAAAAGCCCAATCACGCCGGAATGTATACTCAACCGCCCTCCTGAGTGCAGATGAATTTGTGCTGATATAGCGCATTGTCGTGCCGACATCCCGATGCCCCATCGCGCGAGCCACAAGAAAAATATCTCCGGTTGTTTCATAGAGTGCTGTGGCAAAACCCGCTCTGAATGAGTGAATTGTCAGCGTTTTTCTAATGCCCGCCAGTTTTTTCCAATTATCAAAGCGAACCTGAACCTGTCGAGCGGACATAGGCTGGTCTGCCGACCTTCCCGGAAAAAGCATCGAT
>DAIDTZ010000025.1 GCA_027456925.1 Nitrospirota bacterium | reverse complement strand
GTTCTGCACATCGTTGATGAGCGCCGGCTGGTCGTTCGCCGCGACCCATCCCGAGATCCCCTCCCCCATTTTCAGACGTATCAGCTTGACCTGTGCTTCCTTCTCGCCGAGGGCAACCTCGAAAAAAAGGTCCTTCGTCTTTTCATCAACCAGAAGCAGCGAACCGACTTCGGCATCCAGAAGCTTCGTCACCGCTTCGATGGCCCGGATGCGGACGTCGTGCTGGTTCAGGGAGGAGTTCAGCACCAGGGCGAGTTCCATCTGCGTTGTCCTGCGCTGCGACTCCCTCATGCTTTCGGCCAGGAGCTCGGCATAGGCGACATCCAGCGCGAGCTGGCCCGCCAGGGTTTCGAGCAGCTCCTTGTCGTCCCTGCAAAGGGGTTTGCCATCCTTCTTGTTGATGATTTCCACAACGCCGGTCACCCGCTCCGCCGTCTTGAGCGGTGCGGCAAGGATATTCTGGGTCGGGAAGCGAAGCTCGGCGCTGATCCTGCTGCTCCAGCGAGGATCGCGAGAAACATCGGGGCTCAAACAGGTCTTGCCGTTCCGGAATACCCACCCGGCGATTCCTTCGTCCTGGGCCAGGCGCCTCCCGATCAACTGCCGGGACCCGGGCCCGAGGCTGGCGCGGAAAACCAACTCCTTTCCGTCATGGATCAGAATGGAGCCGGCCCGGGTCTTGGTAAGGGTCAGGATGACTTTGAGATAATCGGCAAGCAGCTTGTCCACTTCGACCTTGCCGAGCTTTCTGCTGCTGAGAAGCGCCTGCTTGACTTTCTGGAGCAGGACCAGTCTTTTGAGGGTCTGTACCTCCGCGCGCAGGGAGGCGCGGCTTCGGGGGGGCTCCACGACAGGCTTGCCCGGGGAGGAGGGGCGCTTTGTCCGAACGAGAGCTGCGCCGGTTTTCCGAGGTCGTTTTGTTTTTTCGATTTTAATTCCCATGTCCCGCAAGCACTCCCTGTTTCAGCGTCCGTGCAAACTCCACGGCGCGTACTACCAGTTCGGGCGTACCAACATGTTCTTCGATCACCTTGACGAGCGCGCTGCCCACGATCACCCCGTCCGCTCCCCAATGGGCTATCTGCGAGGCCTGGGCGGGCGTGGAAATGCCGAATCCGACGGCGACAGGCTTGTCCGTGGCGGCCTTGATCTTCTTCAGGGATTCCTCGATAGAGCTCTGGACAGCCCCGGCGCGAGCGCCGGTAACGCCGGTCAGTGACACGTAGTAGACAAATCCCTGGCTGACCTTGCACACGAGCTTGATCCGGTCCTCGGTACTCGTCGGAGCAAGCAGGAAGATCGTGTCCAGTCCCGCCTTTTTTGCCAGTGGAATAAGCACCGTCGCCTCTTCCGGGGGAAGGTCGGGCAGGATCACCCCGTCGAGCCCCGCGGAAGCGGCGTCGTTCACAAAGCGCTCTTCCCCGTAGTGAAAGATCAGGTTGTAATAGGTCATGAGAATAAGCGGGATTTTGCTCGTTGTACGCACATCGGCAACCAGGCCAAGCACGTCGGCGATGCTGGTATGGTTCTGGAGGGACCGGATCGCGGCTTTCTGGATCGTGGGCCCGTCAGCGAGGGGATCGGAGAACGGCGCGCCGATTTCGATGATGTCACAGCCCGCCTTTTCCATCTCAAGGATAAGCGTTTTCGTCGTTGCAAGGTCGGGATCGCCCGCCATAATGTACGGGATAAGCGCGGTTTCGTTCTTTTTCTTAAGACGATTGAAGGTAATTTTTATTCGTGACATGGGTTCGCTTTTCCGTCCGAGATTTTATTCCGCATTCTTACTTAATTCCTAATTCTTAATTCCTCATTTCCTACAGCTCCACGCCCTTGATCTTCGCCACCTGCATCACGTCCTTGTCGCCGCTGCCCGAGAGGTTCACGATAACGACCTTGTCCTTGCCGAGCGTGGGCGCAAGCTTGAGGCAATACGCGACCGCGTGGGCGCTCTCAAGCGCGGGAATGATGCCTTCGAGACGAGACAGAAGGTCAAAAGCTTCCATGGCCTCTTCATCAACGGCATAGGTGTACTCGATGCGGCCGGAATCGTGATAGAAGGCATGCTCCGGCCCCACGGCCGCGTAATCGAGGCCGGCGGACACGGAATGGGTCAGTTCGATCTGGCCGTCCTGGTCCTGGAGAATGAAGGTCTTGGAGCCTTGCAGCACGCCGAGCGAGCCGCCCGCGAACCGGGCCGCATGCTTGCCGCGCTCGATGCCGAGGCCGCCTGCCTCGACGCCGTACATCTTGATTGACGGCTCCTCGAGAAATTCGTGGAACAGTCCCATGGCGTTGGACCCTCCGCCAACGCAGGCGATCATCGCGTCCGGGAGCTTGCCCTCGAACTTCATGATCTGCTTCCTGGCCTCACGTCCGATCACGGACTGAAAATCCCGCACCATCATGGGAAAAGGATGAGGGCCGAAGACCGTGCCGAGCACATAGTGCGTATTAGCCACGTTCGTGATCCAATCCCGCATGGCCTCGTTGATCGCGTCCTTGAGGGTTTTGCTGCCGAGGTCCACAGGCCGTACAACGGTGCCCAGGAGTTTCATGCGGAACACGTTCAGGGACTGGCGTGCCACGTCGTCGGTGCCCATGTAGACTTCGCAGTCGAGGCCGAACATGGCCGCGGCCGTGGCTGTGGCTACACCGTGCTGGCCCGCGCCGGTTTCCGCTACAACGCGGGTCTTTCCCATGCGTTTTGCGAGCAGGACCTGGGCCAGGGAGTTATTGATCTTGTGAGCGCCCGTGTGGCAGAGGTCCTCGCGCTTCAAGTAGATCTTCGCCCCGCCGAGATGGTCCGTCAGCCTCCGCGCGAAGTAAAGCGGCGTGGGACGGCCGATGAACTCCCGGTTATAGAACTCGAGCTCGGCCGTAAATTCCCTGTCCTTCCTCGCGGCAAGATAGGCGGCCTCGAGTTCGGCAAGCGCGGGCATGAGCGTTTCGGGGGCGAATTTTCCGCCGTAGATGCCATAGTGCCCTTTTTTATCCGGCATGCTCATGTCGCGACACCCTCCGAACTTCGGAAATGAATTTCTTGATCTTTGCGTGGTCCTTGATCCCTATTTCCTTCTCCACGCCGCCCGCCACATCGACGCCGTAGGGTTGGACCAGTTTCACGGCTTCAGCCACGTTCTCGGGGGTGAGTCCGCCTGCAAGGATCACCTTGCCGAACGTTTTGGCCACCACGGCCAGGTGCCAGTCAAAGGCCACGCCGGTCCCGCCCCGGAGACCGTCGCGATAACTGTCGAGCAGGAACGCGCCGACGCGGTAGTGCGCCATATGCTTGATGCTCTCCTTGTCTTTCATCTGGAAAGCCTTGATCACCCGTCCGCCGAATCGCTGGCAGAACTCCGGGCTCTCGTCTCCGTGAAGCTGGATGGCCTGCAAGCAGGTAAGCTGCTGGATCTCGTTGATCCTCTCTTCGCGCTCGTTCACGAAGATCCCGACGGGCATCACAAAGGGCGGAAGCTGGGCAATGATCTCAGCCGCCTTCTCCGGATCAATGCAGCGCGGACTCTTCTTGTAAAAATTGAACCCCAGCGCGTCGGCGCCGGCATCGGCTGCCGCAAGCGCATCTTCCAGATTGGTGACGCCGCAGATTTTGATTTTTATCATAATCTCCTCTGAAAGTTCAAATGTCAAAATCCGAATATCAAATCAAGCTCAAATAACCAAAGCACCAAAATGGTTTACCTTGACATGAGACGTTTGAACTTTGAGCTTTGACATTTGAACTTATGCTTCACCGAGCAGTTCTTTCACTTTTTTCCCAATGTCTTTTTCCCGCATCAGGCTCTCGCCCACGAGAATGGCATCCACTCCTGCCTGCTGCAGCTTCGTTACGTCATCCCGCGTCTTGATGCCGCTCTCGCTCACCACCGTCCGGTCACGCGGGATGTCCTTCAGGAGATTGAGCGTGGTCTGCAAACTGACCATAAACGTCGTCAGGTCGCGATTGTTGATCCCCAGGAGCATTGCGCCGGCAAGAAGCGACTTGTCCAGCTCCTTATAGGTATGCGACTCGACCAGAACATCGAGGCCGAGCCGTTGCGCGATCCCGATATAATCTTGCAGCTGGTTCCTATCCAGGCAGACAGCAATCAGCAGGATCGCATCAGCCCCTGCTGCGCGCGCTTCGTGTATCTGGTACTCGTCGATGATAAAGTCTTTGCGAAGGAGCGGAAGGTCCTGGGCCTTCCGGATCGCATCGAGATACTCCAGCTTCCCCTGAAAAAACCTTTGCTCCGTTAAAACCGAAAGGCAGGATGCACCGGACTCTTTATAGATCCGCGCGATCTGAACAGGATCGAAATCCTCGCGGATAACGCCTTTTGACGGCGATGCCTTCTTCACCTCGGCGATCAGCTTGATCCCGGGGCCCGCTGCCAGGGCTTTCCCAAAACCCCGCGCTGGTCCGGCGTCGGCTGCCTTGGCTTTTATATCCGAGAGAGGAGCACGACGTTTCGTCTCAGCCAGTTCCACTCG
>DAIDTZ010000024.1 GCA_027456925.1 Nitrospirota bacterium | reverse complement strand
ACGGCGGGGTTGCGCGGATCGTCCTCAGGAATGTTCTTCTCAACTTTGCCAACGAGATCGGCTCCCACGTCAGCGGCCTTGGTGTAGATGCCGCCCGCGATGCGGGCGAACACGCTCATGAGCGAGCAGCCGAAGCCGAGACCGATAAGAGCATGGGAAGCGCTCTCCGGAGCCATTGTTTTAGCGACAAAATAAAAACCTGAAAGGCCGATGATGCCGAGGCCCACGACCATGATGCCGGTCACGGAGCCGCCCTTGAAAGCGAGGCTGAGCGCGGCCTGGAGGCCTTTGCTCGCTGCCGCGGCAGTACGCACGTTTGCACGGAGCGACACCCACATGCCGATGAAACCGGCGAGTGCGGACCCGACCGTCCCGACGATGAATCCGGCTGCTGCCCACATACCGAGGGCGGGAACGAAGGCCAGGATAAGGATCAAAATCACTGCGACGATTGCAACTGTCTTGTATTCGCGCGCTATGAATGCATTAGCGCCTTCCTTCACTGCGTTGGAAATATCGATCATTTTCTGATTGCCTGAATCCTGCTTGTTCACCCAGATCGCGGTCACGATGCCGTAGATAACGCCGGCAACGCCGCATACCAGGGCAAAAAGAATGGTGTTACTCATTATTGCTCCTCCTTGAGAATAGATTTATCTTACAATTACGGCTCAGTCAATAATTAATGCCCTGCCATTGCCAACAACCTTTGTCATACCGATGAAGCATTTTCCTTTCCGGCATCCCCCCCTCGTAAGTTTTCAGACCAATGCTTAAACCTCGAACTTGCCGCCGATCATATCTTTCAGGTAGTGGTTTTCCGCTTTGAGATTCTTGACCAGCACCCGAACCACGTCGCGCATGGACAGAAGCCCCACCAGACCGCTCTCCTCGATGACGGGCGTATGGCGGATATTGTTCTGGATCATGATCGCCATGACGTAGTCGAGATCGTCGCCCGGTTTTACAACGAGCAGATTGGTGCTCATCACGTCCTTGATCTTCACATCCCGGCACTGTTTCGCCTCATTCGCGGTATTCTTGACAATGTCGCGTTCGGTAATGATGCCGGCAAGCGATCCCCGGTCCATAACCAGAAGCGCGCCGATGTTGCACTCCGCCATCTGTTTCGCCCCGTCGAGCAGCGACTGGTCGCTGGTCGTGCTGAAACATTCCAATCCCTTGATACTGAGCAGTTCTTTAACTTTCATGGTTTACTCCGCTTGTAAGGTGAAACCGTTTATTTCTTATCACGTCCCGAATTTTTTGCAAACACCATTGCGGTCGTGCGGTAAAACAGGTGTGCGAACTTCGAGTAGGGCGCGTAAGCGAAGAGCGACCAGATGAACACGAGGTGCAAGTAGTACACGAAGTAGCCTGCCTGCATATCGGCGAGCCGAAGCGCCCAGGAGAGCATACCCGTTGCGCCAACGCCGGTCACGATCGTAAGGAAAATCCAGTCGAAGTAGGAGCCCATGCCCGCCTTGCCGGCCTTTGACAGCCGGTTCAGGAGGAGGATCACAATGCCTGCCGCAAAAGCGATGGAGCTTGCCAGAGCCAGGATCTTGACGGGATCGCTGTTCGGATAGGGAGACTCGCCGAAGTGGAACGGTCCGAAGGGCTGAATGCCGAGAAGTTCAAACCCGTAAAGATACACAATCGCCCAGGTGGTCACAACCGCGAGTCCGGCAAAACTGTAGAAAAGAAGCATGTGGCCCCATTGCCGCGTCCGGTTCACGTTGCAGTCCGCGAACTTCGAATGAGCCAGGATCGTGGTGACCGAGGAGATGATATCCCCGACCAGGCTGCCGCTGGACTGCATCTCCCCTGCCTGCGCCTTCATGCCGTTCCAGAGCCGCTTGATACCTACAAAAGCGGATGTTGCGGCAAAGATCGCCGTCAGAATGAACACCGTATCGATCACCGGCACGGGAACAAACTTGTGGTATGCCATGATGTTGCCCTCGGCCCTTGGCGCGGTAAAACCCGCGTTTCCGAGCACAACCAGGATGACGTAAAAAAGCACCATGGGAATGGCGAACAGGACGGGCAGGAGCTTCGCCTCCGTGGCGATCCTCGCAAAGAAAGGAACCATGGCTACGTGCTTGATGCTTTGTTTCCGGATGGCGTTCAGCACTTCGCCCGGCTTGGCTCCGCGCGGGCAATAGGCCGTGCAGTCGCTGCACTGATGGCAGAGCCAGACATCGGCGCTCGTGATAAGCTTGTCCTTCTGGCCCCACTGGGCGAGGACCATCTCTTTTCGCGGAAAGGGATTCCCTTCGGGCGTCACATTACAGACCACCGAACAGGTGGCGCACTGGTAGCACTTCTTCAGGGACTCGCCGCCTCCCTTGATGATCTCGTTCACAAATTGTAAATCAGGTTTAATAACCGTTGCTTCTGACATATATTCAATCCTCCGCTTACTTTATAGGAGTTTTTATCTTTTACTCCGCACTCCACACTCCGCACTTGAACTACATCGTCCTAAACGGATTCGGTCCGATCTCTCTGATCCTGGCAGCAAACTCATTGAGCATGTCAGGCAGTTTGTCATACTCGTTGATGGCCACCTGCATAAGCTGGACGCGCTCGGACTCGAGCTGGAGCCGGTTCAGGGTCTCGCTCACCTTGCTGAAGCGGGTGTTCGCAAGCTCGCTCCCTTTGACGAAGTGGCACTGGTAGTTCTCCCCGTACTTGCAACCGAGAAGCAGCATGCCGTCGGCGCCCTTGGACAGCGCGTCGGCAACCCACACCAAGTTCATCCCGCCCAGGCACCGCATGGAAATGAACCGGAATGCCGGGTCGATCTTCTTTCCGGCAATAGCCGCCGTGTCGAGCGCCGGGTAGGAGTCGTTCTCGCAGACCAGGCAGATGATCGTCGGCTTGTCCTCATCATCTGAGTATTCCACAGCCTTGAGCATCGAACCAATGATGTCAACGCTGTAATCCTTGAACGAAACGATGCGTTCGGGGCAGGCTCCCATGCAGGTGCCGCACCGCCGGCAGCGGTTGAGGTTGTATTTCGGAATGCCTTTTTCGTCTTCGTCGATGGCGCCGAAGGGGCACTCTTCCGTGCAGCGTTTGCAGGCCGTACACTTGATGAGGAGAGGATCAGGATACGTCACGTCCCAGGCGCGGGGATGGACCGCAATACCGCGGGAGACATGATCGATGGCCTGGATTGCCTTGAAGGCCGCTCCGGCGCCATCTTCCATGGCTTCGGCCATGTTCATGGGCTGGTGCACGCCGCCGGCCGCGTAGATGCCGGTCCTGCGGGTTTCGTACTGGAAACAGATAAAGTTCGAATCGGCAAAACCTGACGCGCCTTCGAGCGTCGGTATTTCCGGCCCCTGACGATAACCGAGGTTCAGGATGTAATCGGGCTTGGGCGTCTGTTCGAGATAGTTCTTCTTGGACTCATCGCCACCGCCGGCCGCCTTGGTGAGACCGTCAGCGTATTCCTGGGGACCGCGCGTCGTGGGGACCATACCGGTGGCTAGGACCACGAGGTCCGCTTCGACTTTTACTTTCTCGCCGGTCTTCAGGCCGAAGAGCGTGTTCTCCATCTCCACGAACATATTGCCATTCCCGGCATCTGAAACGCCGGTTACGTCCGCCTTCGAAAGCATGATGCCCGGATTATTCTGGGCTTCCTTGTAGTAGAGCTCGGTCCTGCCGGGCGTCCTGATGTCCTTGTAGAAGATCATGGCAAGGGCATCCTCGTTCTGCCTGACGTACTGCGCCTGCTTGAGTGAGGTGGCGCAGCACATGGAGGAGCAGTACGGAAGATGATTCGGATCGCGCTGCCCTGCACACTGGACAAAGGCGACCTTGAGGGCCGGCTTGCCGTCGGACGGCCGCAGGAGCTTGCCGTTGTTCTTCTTTGCGATCTCTTCGAGCTCGAAGTTCGTGACCACGTTCTTCATCTTGCCGTAGCCCAAGTAGTCGAGCTTGGTCGCATCATAGGCCTTCCAGCCGGTGGCCATGACGATAGCGCCGATCTTCATCGTCTCGCCGTTCGAGAGCGTCACATCGTAGAGTCCGGGCTGTCCGTCGGTCTTGGACACGGTGGTTGATTTGTATACTTTGATGTTCGGGTTGCCCTCGACTTCCGAAACAGTCTTTTCGATGTCGGTGTTTACAATGAGCGGCTTGTTGATATAGGAGCCTGTCGGGATCTTCTTGTAGAGCTTGTTCGCGAAC
Source organism: Nitrospirota bacterium (assembly GCA_027456925.1). GTDB lineage: Bacteria > Nitrospirota > UBA9217 > UBA9217 > UBA9217 > JAJYKN01. Next base: position 2,666 of record DAIDTZ010000024.1, on the reverse strand, counting down.
CCGCCGAGCTGGGCGTCTTTTTCGACGAGTACGACTTTATTGCCTGCGCCTGCTGCCGAGAGCGCCGCCGTCATGCCAGCAGTGCCGCCGCCAATCACCAGGATCGTATTATTCAGGTCTGGCAGGATGTTCGGCTCAGGCAGGTCGGACTTCTGGGTCTTGACAATGCCCATGGTGAGGTAATCGTAGGCCGCGTCGTTCGTCTCGTCCGTGTTCGGCTCCATGGTCCAGGCAACGAACTCGCGGATGTTTACGCGCTCAACGATCGATCCGGGGAAGGTGAACTCAGCGGCCTTGGCACGGGGCGAACAGGCGGCGATGATGATCGTATTCACGCCTTCCTTCGCCATATCGTCTTTGATCAGTTGAACGCCCTCGGGGCTGCACAAGGCGTCGTGGAATTTGTAGTTCTGGACCTTCTTGGCCGCACCGGCGACCTTTTCAACGTCCATCGCCTCCTTGATGCCGCATCCCTTGCAGATGTATACGCCGTATTTCTTCTCCATCCTTATTTCCTCCTCAAGCTCTGGATGCTTTTCATGACCACACCCGTGGCATCCTGGGCCGACCGCGCCACATCAACGGGGGTCTTGAGCGTCCCGGTCGCATAAATGCCCTTCGGGAGCGTAGCCTGGTCCACGAAACCGTCATCGGTCGGTGTAATTCCCGCACCCTTGAGGGAATCCGTCGAGGGCTGCATGCCCGTGGCAAGCACGACCATATCGAAGGTCTCGGTTATCTTGCCGCCGCCGTGGATGTCCTCGGCAGTAATCTTCACGTCGCCGTTCTCTCCCTGCTCCACCTTGGCGACTTTGCCCTTGAGGAAGGACACATTCTGGTCTTCCTTGATCTTGGTATAGAACCGGTTCTCATAGAGGCCGGGGGTCCGCATGTCGATATAGAAGATCTTCGCCTTGGAATCGGGGTAGAGCTCGCGAACATAGGTCGCCTGCTTGATCGACGCCAGGCAGCAGATGTAGGAACAATGGGCGAGATGGTTCTCGTCGCGCGAACCGGCGCACTGCACAAAGGCGATGTTCTTCACTTCCTTGCCGTCCGACGGCCGCACGATCTTGCCTGCCGTGGGGCCGTTGGGTGCTGCAAGACGCTCCATCATCATGTTGGTAACGACGTTCTGGACTTTCCCGAACCCGAGGTTGTCCATCCGGGTTGCATCATAGGGGTTCCAGCCCGTTGCCATGACCACGGCGCCGACCTTCACGTTTATGGTCTCCGGCTTCATGTCGAGGTGGATTGCATCGTATTTACATGCGGCAACACACTTGGCGCAGGAGGCACCCTTGCAGGCTTTCGCGTCGATGACGTACTTAAGCGGAAATGCCTGGTTGTGCGGGAGGTAAGCTGCTTTCGTTTTGCTCATGCCGAAATCGAAGTCGTTCGACCGGTCTACATCGCAAGCCTCAGCACATTTGTTGCAACCCGTACACTTATCGTTCACGAACCGGGGCTTGGTCTTTATGGTGACGTCGAAGTTGCCCTCTGTCCCGGCAACTTTCTCCACCTCGGCCATGGTATATATCGTCACATTGCCGTTATTCTTGATGCGTTTATACTGGATCTCAAGCCCGCAATTCGGGGGACAGAGTTTCCAGAAATACTTATTCAGCTGCGTCACCCGGCCGCCGAGATAAGGGTTCTTTTCCACCAGAATGACCTCGGAGCCCGCTTCCGCGGCTTCCACTGCCGCCGTGAGACCGCTGAAGCCTCCGCCGACAATCAACACTTTATTTTCCGCCATGATATCTTGTTCCTCCTTAAAGGCAGTGCACACTACGTGATTGCAAATTGCAGATGGGAAATTGAAAATTGGAAATTTTAACGATAAGACGGGCCAATCTTTCGTTACGTGCAATTAAAATTTACAATCTTCAACTTCCAATAAAATCTCCGGGGAGGGCTACCCCTCCCCGGAGTTGTGAATGTTCTTAATGTTTTACAGGAGCTGCATCTTCAACAAGCTGTACATAGGGAACTTTTTTGACTTCCCAGGTATCCTTCTCGAGATCGTACTTGGAGTTTACGAAACACTTCCAATTGGTATCGTCCACGAGATCGAAGTCACCACGATAGTAGTAGCCGGGGTACCGCGACTCTTCCCGGAACAGGATGTGGCGCGCATGGGCTTCCACGGAGAGGATGCGGTGATAGTTCTCCCAGCAGCGCATCAGCTCGTGCAGGTTCGATGCTGCCATCTTGGAAGTGTCCTCCTTCAGCATCTGGAGCTGCTTGAGGCCTTCGGTCAGCATGGTCTTGGAGGTCATATACCAGGTCGAGATCCCGCCAAAGTACTCGTCGGAGATCTTCTGGAGCCGGGTTTGGAGCATCTGCGGCTTGATGTAGTTCGGGTTGATCTCCGGCGCCGTGGTGTAGGTCTTGTGCTTCTCGTAGACTTCGAAAGGCAGATAGAGCTCGGCCGCGAGATGATCCGCCGTCTCTTTGATGGTCGGCGTGTAGTTCGGGTTATCGAGCAGGAACGAGATCGCGCTCTTTGCCGCGATACGGCCTTCTGCATGCGAGCCTGAGGAGAACTTGTGGCCCGAGGCGCCGCAGATGTCGCCGCACATGAACAGGCCCTTCACGGTCGACTGACGGTTGTAGTTGCCCGCAATCCACTTCTTGTTCCACTCTTCAGGCGCACCCACGTC
>DAIDTZ010000023.1 GCA_027456925.1 Nitrospirota bacterium | reverse complement strand
GCCTGGCCCCGCTGGTGCTGCAGACAATCAACGATCAGCTGGTCCATTAAGCTTCCCTCATTACTCCAGTGTGATGATCGGCGAGATCCCCACCTTCGCGTGTATCTCTTTTGCCAGTCTCTCCGCTGACGCCCTGCTCGTAAAACTACCCAGCCGCACGCGGTACCAGGTCCCCTTCCCGGGCACGGCCGACGGAACGATGAACGCTGCAAACCCGCGGGTCTTCATTTTTTTCGCTTCATCGTCAGCCAGCTGTTTTTGCGGGTAAGACGCCACCTGGACGGTATAGTGCAATTTCGAGTGAGCTGTTTTTGCGGGGGCCGTTTCTTTTTTATCGCGCCCGCGCAACGGCCTGGCCGCGGCCCGTTCCGAAGAGACCGCTGCGGAGGGTTTCTTTTCGATCGTGCTGTCGGTCATCTTGCCTTTCGGGGCCGTCCGGTCGCCGCTTTCTTTCGACGCTTCGGACGGGGCCTGATTCTCGTCCGTTTTGGCTTTGTCGGATGACGGTTTGGGCCTGAGGTCGATGGAAACAGTCTTATCTCCCTTTGCCGTAAGCGTCTTGTAGAACGTAAAATCCTGGGGTTTGGGCAGGTTCTCCGAGATCACTTCCGGAAGCGGCCCCGCGTTCTCGCCTTGACCGCCTGCTTTGCCCGGATACCTCCCCACATAGTATCCCAGAAAGAAAACGCCTACCATGAGGGCAACGCCCACAGGTATAATGAGCAGGTTTGATATGATGCCGCCGCGCTCTTTGTTTTTCATGATCTCTCCCTTCGTCTGCACCGTGAAGGCCCAATAAAACAATTTTTTCACACTACTGCTACGCAATGAACATTGGGTCCCCATAGCTATAGAACCGGTACTGCTCCGCCACCGCACAGCGGTAAGCGTCCAGAATACGTTCGCGTCCTGCAAAGGCGGAAACCAGCATGAGAAGCGTCGATTTGGGAAGATGGAAATTCGTTATGATCCCGTTGACGACTTTGTATCCGTAGCCGGGGTAGATGAACAACTCGGAACTCCCCTCCCCGGGAGAGACGACGCCATCGTCCGAAGCCGTTGTTTCGATCGTGCGCACACTGGTCGTGCCCACGGCGATCACCCGCTTGCCTTCAGCGCGTGCGCGGTTTACATCCGATGCCGCCTGAACGGAGAGGACATAGCGTTCCGGCCGCATCCGGTGGTCGCGAATATGTTCGGCTTTGACGGGTTGAAACGTGCCCGGCCCCACATGGAGCGTTACCTGCGTCAGCTGAATGCCTTTCGCGGAAAGCGTTTGAAGGAGTTCGTCGGTGAAATGCAGCCCCGCAGTCGGCGCTGCCACGGCGCCCTCCTGGGACGCATACACGGTTTGATACCGTTCGCAATCAGTTTCCGCGGCTTCGCGCTTTATGTACGGAGGGAGCGGCGTCTTGCCGATCTCCGGGAGCATTGTTCTGATGTTGTCGATGCCGTGAAAACGGATCGTCCTGACGCTGTCCCTGCCTTCGTCGGTGATCTCGGCGTCAATACCCGGTTCGACGACAAGCTTCTTTCCATTGCCGAGACCGCCCTTGACAAGCGCTTCCCAGAGATTTGGGCCCCTCTCGGAGAGAAGAAATATTTCCGCTTTGCCGCCTCCGGCCTTCTTTGCCAGGAGCCTGCAGGGAAACACTTTCGTATTATTCAGAACAAGCAGGTCGCCGGGGATGAGATAGTCCGTTATGCCGGAAAAGAGGCGGTGTTCGATGGCGCCTGTTGCGCGGTCCATAACCATGAGGCGTGATTGGGCTCGAATCGGGCATGGCTCCTGGGCAATGAGCGCTTCAGGAAGGCCGTAATCGAAATCGGACAGTCTGAGTTGATCTACAACGGACGAGTGCATGGCAGGATATTACCATATCGGGACGCTCTGATAAAGAGAAAAGACATTTTTCTCGCGGAAAGAAGGCGAAAGCCGCGTCCCATGACCGTCCCCGGCAAAAGAGGCGAGTTCGTCTCACTCCGCATTCTGAAATTCGTTCAATCCTTCATCACCTTCACCATTACTCTCCGATCACGCGGACCGTCGAATTCACAGAAGAACAACGCCTGCCAGGGGCCGAGTGCGAGCCGCCCCTCCTCCACCAGCACGGCCTTGGACACGCCGATCAGGCTTGACTTGATATGGGCCGCCGAATTGCCCTCGTTATGGCCGTAATTATCGTCAAAGGGAATTACTTTATTCAG
>DAIDTZ010000022.1 GCA_027456925.1 Nitrospirota bacterium | reverse complement strand
GCCCGAGGAGGGGAGGCAACACGGAAATTCTTCTCACCGAGGCGATCAGGGGCGTGAAAGACCATGGTAGCGAAGTGACGACGTACAATCTCGACACGCTCGATCTTCGACCGTGCCTGAACTGTGGAAAATGCGACGAAGCGGCGCAGTGCGTGGTTCAGGACGATATGCAGACGATCCTGCGTGAAATCAGAAGCGCAGACAGGATCATCGTGGCTTCTCCCATCTTCTTTTTCAGCGTCAGCGCGCAGACGAAGATCATGATCGACCGGTGCCAGTCGTTTTGGGCCGAGAAGTACGTGCACAGGAAACCGGTCCAGCCGGGTCCGTTCGGCCGCAAGGGGTTGCTTTTGCTCGTCGGCGGCATGAAGCAGAACGAGAAGAACGTGGGATTTCAATGCGCCGAGGCCACGACGCGGGCGTTTTTCAGGACCGTCAATGTCCAGGAGCATGCGACGCTGGAATTCGATGCCGTTGATAAGAAGGGCGCAATCAAAGAGCATCCGACTGCGCTGCATGACGCATATGAGGCAGGGAAGAAGTTAGTGACAGGTTGAGTAAAGGGGATGTTTGCTATTGTCGCAATGCTCTTCTCGCTAATTCCACGAGCCCGAACACCTTGAGGTCGACGAGCAGGTTTTTCTTCTGGGCCTCCCGCAGATAATCCTGCGCATCGCCGAGCGGGACCTCGATGACCTCGATGATCTCGTTGTCGTCCCCGCCATTCTTCCCGACAAATTCAAGATCAGTGCACAAGTAAGCCCGGAGCGCTTCGGTCGAGGCTCCTGTTGAAATGGGGCCTTCGGCGAGGAATTCAAGTTTTCCTGCCGACCATCCCGTTTCTTCTATCAGTTCGCGCTTTGCCGCCGTTTCCATTGTTTCATGGGATTCGACGAGACCGGCCGGAAGTTCGATGACGTCCCGGCCCACCGGGGGCCGGAACTGCTTTTCAAGGATCACGTTCCCGGAAGGCGTGATCGCGATCATCACGACGATCCCGCCGACCCCCACCCGTTCGAGGGCTTCCCAGGTGCGCACCACGCCCTGCGCGTCGCGGTAGGTGATCTCCACCGCGCTCATGAACTTTCCCGTCCAGACGATTTTCTTGCTCAGGATTTCCATGATTCGATTTTGGATTGCGGATTTTGGATTTCGGATTGCAAAATACTTTACCTAACCCGGACAAGCCGGAAAAGCTTTTGACAGGATTACAGGATAACTTCGGATAAGTGCGGATTTTGCTTTAAATAACTTCCTGTAAATCCTGTTATCCTGTCAAAGGTTTAAGATTTTTTCTATCCATTTTGAGCAGAATTTCATTCGTAACTGACTAATCCACAATCTGCAATCCGCAATGCAGTTTACAGCCACTTCTTCAGGTCCAGCGTCAAGGCCGCCGGTATGATCGTGTCGACTGCCCGCAGACGCTTCCGGCCGGCTTTTTTGAACATGGCTCTCTGCAAGTCTTTCTCTTCGTTGTAATGGTCGAAGATGGGGTAGTCCGCTTCCGGAATATCCTTGGTGAAATACCCGCACCCTTCGAGACGGACCGCGCGCCGCGGACCGCGTATGGTTGGGCCGAAGATGCGGCAGATATGCGGCCGCTGGTTGTAGATCAAACACGCGCCGTTATCGTCGAGCGCAGGGCAGGACATCTTTGCCGATCTGCGGGAGATCGAGTCGATGGCGGGCAGGGTCTTGAGCAGCGGGTCCTTCCGCGAGAACGCTTTCTTCTTCTCCAGGATGTCGAGCTGCTCATTGGCTTTGGCGATCACGCGTTTCCTGGTGTCCGGCGGGACCTCTTTGAGCGCCGACCGGAGATGGATTGCGTCTAAAAGGGTGATGTCGAAGAACCCGACGGAGCAGCACTCGTAACAGCCGCTTTTACACTGCACCCCATGCTTTTTCGTGGCCTCGCGAAATTTATTGCTGGATTTTTCTAGAAAGTTTGCGTACTTCTTCACAATACGATGCATTCGGAAAATACCTTCCTTGAACAGGGGAAATAAGAAAATGGTAGGGGATTATACGGGCTTGAGGGCTGGTTTGTCAACACGCAAGGGGTTCCGAACTTCTGGGAAACGGGTCTTTTCCCGAAGGTGAAGAATTGGGGTTTGTAGAACGGCATTTCCGTTGCGGGTACGATATGAGTCTGCGGTGCTGCAACCTCACTTTTCCGGAGATTGTCCGTCTTCCGGACCATTGGCTCTGCCCCGTCCTCCTTCCAGGGGGCCTCTGCCGCGATTGCTGGTCCGGGCGTTAAAGATCATGTTCTGCATTTCGCGCCTGAATTCCTGCTGGAAAAGCAGGAAACGTGCCTGTTGTTCAACTGTCAGAATGTCCTGAAGACCTTTCCATTCCTGTTCCCGCAGTCCCTGCATGAGACTCTGGTTCTTCACAATTCTATCGAGGGAGGATTTAATTTTAGCTTCATCCGGTTTCTGTGATTTCAGCTGCAAGCGCAGTTCCCGCATGCCTGCCGCCTGCTCTTGCATGACGCCCTTGCGTTGCTGATCAAAGGAAGTGAGAAGGGACGCCAGTTTTGCGCTCGTTGCAGTGTCGAGTTTCAGCTGCTCCGTGAGCCGCCAGATCCTGACGGTCTCAATTTTATTCCTGATCTCCTCCCTCTTTTGCTCCGACAGCGCATTGCCCCGACCCCGCTGATTATCAAGTCCCAGCATGTCGTCATACCGGCCGCCTGGAGGTCCTTGCTGGGCGTACGCGATTAACGGCGCCACACCGATGGCCAGAGCTGCCGATAGCAGTATGGAAATGAATAATGACCTCATCATGATCCCTCCTGTTCCCATTGATCGAGCATGGTGGAAAGCTGTTCAGCTTCTTTCGCGGTCAATTCGTTCGTTTCCTCGTAGATATCGGTATCAGTAACGTTCACCCTCGCATGCTCTGCCTCACGGGCGATCGAAGCAAGCTCGCTTCCCGCCCAGGCGGACACCGTATCAAGCTGGGTGTTGTCGAGGGCGCTGATATGCACACCGTCGATCACGATGGCCTCATCTGAAAACTCGTATCCCTGCGGCGGAGAGACGGCGGCGCCGTTCCGGGGAAACCGAAGGGCGATCAATGATACCATCAAGATGATCCCGACTGTTACTGCTCCTAAAACCCACCGGGGCAGGATGAGCCGGTCCGCAAGCCAGGACAGATCGACGCGCCATTTTTTTTCTTTATGCGCCTGAACAGTCCGGAACACGCGATCCGGCATCGTTGCCCAGTACGCCTCGCCGGGATCGGGCACAATTTCCTCAACCAGGAGCCGAAGAAGGGAAAGTTCCTCGCGGCAGTCCTCGCACCTGGAGAGATGTTCCCGGACCCGGACTTGTTCTCCTTGCTCAAGCCGCTCATGCAGAAAAGCGGGGAGCAATGGTTTTATGTCGCTATTATCGCAGTTCATGCTCATTCTCCGAATCAGGTTCCGGCGCTGCACCGGGTTCTTTCGCTTTCATGACCGCCTTCAATTTCTGCACCGCGTGATGGAAGTTGGCTTTGGCCGTGCCGACGGAGCATTTCATGACCCCGGCGATCTCTTCAAACTTTTTTTCGTCCTGCACCCTGAGCATCAGGGTCATGCGCTGTTTTTCCGGCAAGCTTGCCAGCGACTGCCGCAGCATCCGCCTGTTTTCGTTGGCGATCATGGTTTCAAGCACCCGGGGGTTCCTCCTGATGATAACATCGTCGATGGGAACCTGCTCGATGCGGGCCCGGTCGCGGTAGACATTCTTGGCGAGGTTGATGGCGATCTGGTAGAGCCAGGTTTTAAACGTCGCCCTGCGCTCGAAGGTCCGCAAGCCCGTGAATGCCTTGACGAAGGCCTTTTGCAGGAGGTCTGAAGCATCCTCGTGGTTTCCGACCATGCGGTAGAGCATGGCATAGAGCTGTTTCTGGTATTTTCTGACCAGATCGTCAAATGCTTCCCGCTCGCCGGCTTCGGTTCTGTTGATCAGATCGAGGTCTTCGTCCATACGCACGCTGTGTGCCTGTTAGTAAGACACGGGTTCGAGGAAAAGGTTGAATCCCAGACGCTTCTCTTCATGGTTTCGTCTCCGCCAAATCCCTGTCCTGAACGTCCCGGCAAAGGCACACGCGGTTTCTTCCGGAACGCTTTGCCTGGTATAATGCCGTATCCGCCATGGTAACCAGATCTGCGGTGTTCTTCGTGTCCAGGGGAAAGGAGCTGACGCCGATACTCACGGTTATTCGCAGCTCGCCGTCGAACACCCGGGTAACGAGCGTTTTTTCCAGGACTTTTCTGATGCGTTCCCCCATCTGTTCCGCGCCTTTGCAGTCTGTGTCCACCATGCCTACGGCGAATTCCTCGCCCCCATAGCGCGCTATGAAGTCAGAACTGCGGGCGGCATCCTTCATGACCTTTGCCACGGCCTTGATTGCCACGTCCCCTACGGGGTGACCGTACTTGTCGTTGACATTCTTAAATTTGTCGATATCCATCAGGAGGATGGAAAAGGGACGCGGCTCGCGATTGAGGCGCTTATATTCTTCAGCGAGTTTTTCCATGAAGGTGCGATGGTTCAAAAGACCGGTCAAACCGTCGGTCCTGGCCAGGTTGCTTATCTGCCGGTGGAGGATGGCGTTGTCCATAACGAGGGCGACCTGGTTCGTCAAGGTGTCGAGAAAATTGCGGTGGAAGTCGGAGAA
>DAIDTZ010000021.1 GCA_027456925.1 Nitrospirota bacterium | reverse complement strand
ACGCTGTTGGGAAGAACCTGGAACTGACCGCGGGCTACCGGTACTTTTATTTGTATGCGCAAAACGGCACGGACACCACCTACTTTGCGAATGGGGCGGTATCTCAGGATAGATTGGATTGGGTAACAGTGACCAGGACCGGCGCGTACGCGGGAGCGGTATTCAAATTCTGATGGGCTACAGCCTCGGCATGGGGTCCGACAGGGTGCCGCCGAGACTGAACTGGTAAAAGCCCTCAGGGTCCTTGTTCTTGATAAGAGAAAAAATCATGGACTGCTCCTGCGCCAGCCGCTCCGACGGTTTGATCTTCACCGTAAGGTTGAGCGTGCCGCGCTCGCGAAGCACCAGGTCTCCGAGACATCGTATCTTGAGCTCCTTGCCGTTCATTTCAAACTTTTTGATCGTCAACCGGTCGCCCTTCAGGTCCGCTTCAAGCCAGCAGTCATCGAAATCCAGGTCCGGGATGTGGAAGCCCTTGATCTTCAGGTCACGGGAGGTCAACCCCTTGAGCCAGATCCTTCCGTTGCCCGTATCGCCGGTCATATCGAAATTTCCACCGAGCTTGCCCGAGAGCTTCAGGCCGAGATCCTTCAGCAGCTGATAGGACCCCACGTCCAGTCCGTTCGCGTCGACCAGGACATGCTGAGGACCGGCCCCCTGCTGCAGCATCACCCGCAAATCGCCGCCGTACGCATCTGCCTTGAGACCCAACCCAAGATTGCCGCGCAGCAGGCTGAAGAGGGAAACTGTCGTGCTGACCGAGGGGCTTTCGAACAAAACCTTGCCTTGCCGGGTGGCAACGACGACATCGGAAAGGTGAAAGATGTTGAAAAACCGCGGCGAGATGTGCGCAATGGTCAGCTCCAGGCCGGCGCGGCGGAGGACCTCCGACTCCAGTTTTGTCTTGACCCGGTCGAAGGGAAAGAGCAGGAAAAGAAAAAGGAGAAAGACTGCGGCGAAGTATGCGGCGTATGAAAGAAACCTGACGAGCTTTTTTTTATCGATCATGTCTTACCCCGCGCTCGTGATGAGGATCGTCGCATTCAGCAGTTTGGGGTTGTCATAGCGGGGTTTGAACTGGAGCTTCCTGATCCGGAGGGTGTTTTTCTCCAGCAGGTAAATGTAGTTCACAAGGTCGTACAGCGTGATGTTCTCGAGCTTGACCTCGACGATGCTTTCCTTGAAGTCCGCGGTCTCCACGCCCGCTTGCGGTTTCAGCGACACGATCTTGCTGCTCAGGTTCGCCCGTTTCGTGATGTTATCGATGTCCGTGAGCACGGGTCCGCGTCTGGCCGCTTCCGCCTGGGCCTCCTGGAGCCGCTTCTGGATCTCGGCGTAGTCCGCTTGCAGCACCTTCATCTCAGCGAGATCTTTCTCCTTCCTCGGGATCAGTTCCCGTTTCCGGGCCAGGTCCGACGTGAGCGGAGACAGCACCAGCGCGTAGAGCAGTATAAGCGCGGCAGCCCCGCCGCCGAAGATGAGGACTTTTTTATCTCTTGCTTCCAGTTTCAATGAGTACTCCCGGGGTAATCGCTATACAAGAATCTTTCACATCGCCTGTTTCAGCTTGATCTCGAACCGGAACTTGACCTTGTTGTCCACACCCATCCGGGTGTCCATGACCTGCACGTCGGAAAAGGCCCCGCTCTTCAGCAATTCCGCTTTCATCTTATCGATGGACTCGAACGACGCGCACTCGCCCTGGAGCTTCAGTTTGTCGCCTTCGAGAAGAAAGTCCTGAAAGACGACCCGCACTTCCTTCGGGATCCCCTCGGTCACGGCCTTCATCACATCGAGCGCGGAGGTGCCCGATCCGAGCACGCCGAACTTTTTCTTCGCTTCGTCGAGCTTCGTCTGGAACTGCAGCACCGGATCGACCGCGGATTTGGAGTCGGGGAAGGTCTGACGGTAAATGTCCTTGATCTGCCGGTCGAGCTTTCCGTAACTGGATTCGACGAGATAATATTTTACGCCGGTATTCGCGGCGATCAGGACCGCGGCAAACGCCCCGGCAATGATGAGTTTCCGGCGCGCCTTGCGGGCGCCCGTATCCTCCAGCCGGTACGCGAACTCTCCCTTGCGGAAGTTGATCTGGTCGCAGAGCGCAAGGCCGAGGCTCGCCGGATCGACGGGTTTTTTCCCCGCGAAGTCCGGAGTCACCCGCTCGACAACGATCCCCAGCTCCGCAAGCTCGGCGTCGACGCCGTTGTTTTCGGAAAGAAGGTAGGCCTTTTCGATCTGCGTTCCCTGCTCGATCTCAAGCGCCTTTATCGTATGCCTGATCCCGCCCGTGTTGTGCGACGGGGAAAAACTCCTGCAGGCGGTCACGTTGTTGCCGGTCTTGAGGCAGAGGTCGCTTCCGTCGACCAGAATCGCGGCGCCCTCCACGGGGATCAGTTTCGCAATGCAGGAAAGGCCCGCATAGGACGGCAGAATGACCTGCGGGTCCACACCAGCAGCGCCAAGGAGCTCCAGGTGCTGCCGCAGAACGGTCTTCGGCAGCATGATCCCGAGCACGGAGGCTTCCTTCTTTTTGTCGGCCCCCCCCGGTCCGGTCCGGTCCAGCAGGAGGTGGTCCAGTTCAACGTCCTCAAGGGAAAACGGAACGCTGTCTTCCAGTTCAAAGGGCAGGGCCTTTTCCACGCGCTTGCGGTCATTGAAGGGGAACGTTACGGTTCGCTGGCTGAACTTGTTGCCGGGGATGGACGATACGATGCGCGCGCCGGCCCAGTCCCGCGATTTTTCGCGCAGGAGGTCCGCAAGCTCAACGTCCGTGGCAAAGTCCAGGCTGTAGGAGTCGTTGAGCTCCGTCTGGCGCAGGCCCTTGTCCACGACCGACACGGCAAGCTTCCCTTTCTCGATTTTCAGTCCGACGATTTTCACAACGCTCTCCAGTAATTAACGGTAAACCCGGAAGCCGACCGGGTGATGACAGCCTCGATCTGTTTCGTGTATCCTCCCACTGTTGCGTAGGAATTGACCTTGAACACGTTGCTGGTGGTGGTCAGCTGAGACGCAGCCAGGGTGTTCGCAGGACCGAGAAAATCGGCCACTTCCGCGCCGGTCTTGAACGGCTCGCTGTCCCTCCGTTCCAGGATCATCTGGGCCATGGCGGAACTCACACCGACGCTCTCCAAAACATCGGCGGAGGCCGTATTGATGTTGATCTGCGTCACGGGGGCCAGCGTCAGCGCGTCCGACACTTTCCGGAAATCCTCGTCGCTCAGGAACTGGTGGAGTTCCGTGAGCAGGTAGAACCTTCTCTTTTCCTCGATCATCCACGCGCTGATGCGGTCGAGAATTTCCTGGTTGACGTCGCGATTGGTAAAAAGAATGACCAGGCGGTTGTACGTATCGTTCCCCTTGATCACGTTGGTGATGTTGATCTTCCCGCTCTCGTCCTCCCACCTCACCCGAAGCTCCGTATCGCTGCTGCCCGTCGTGATGGGCACGACCTGCCAGTCCAGTTGCTCGATATTGTCCTGCAGCTTCCCCTTTTTGAGGTTATCGGCGAGGAGCAAGCCCGCAAAGGTTACGCCTGAGCGGGCCAGGTAGTACGCGCGCTGGCTGTCGCGAAAGTTCACCGCCGCGCGCAGACTTATCCTCGTGCCGTAGGCGAACTCGAAAATGAGCGCGATGAGCAGCGCCGTGACCAGGAGCACGATGATGAGCGCAACGCCGCGTTCATTGCGCGTTCTGCGATGTTCATTCCGCATTTCGCTACCGCCCCACGTCCACCTGAGTCATATACGCCGAACCGTCATCGAGCAAGAGAGAGATCTCGACAATAGTCGGCAATTTCTGACTGCTTCTGCTGTCCCATTCGTCCTGCCACGTAGAGCCGTTGTAATACCGGAACTGAAGGCTTTTCACGCGGTCGGTCATCTCGTACTCGACGCCGCCTTCGAGCGCGGGCACGTCCGCGCTCAATATACGCTTTTCCCTGCGCATCAGAACGGACCCGGATCCGTCGGGTTTTTCCTTGAAGTAGTAACCCACTTCCCACAGGTCCGTCTCTTTCGTATCGGGCGTGCGCCAGTTCGTCAGCGTCGTCAGGTAAAGACCGTCGTTCCGTTTCGTTTCATCGCCGGTGTCGGGTTGCACCTTCTTGCCGTAAAAAATAGTCGTGACCGCGGGGTAATTCATGCCCTGATTGACATAGGCATTCGCTATGTCGTTCGAAAGCTTCACAATGAGCGTGCGCGCCAGGTCCGTGGTGTCCCGGATTTTCTCAGCCTGATCAACGTTCCTGCTGGCCGTAAAAAAACTGCTGTAGATCACCGTGACGATTCCCGCCATGATGGCCGTCGCGATGAGCACTTCAAGGAGCGTAAAACCATGCGAGTTGAAGGTTCTGCGCTCTGCGTTCGGAGACAGACGCTCTTCCCGCAGCTGTCTCTTCGTTTCCGAACTCCGAACTCCGAACTCTGAACTATTATTCATAGCTCACCAGCTCCACCGACTCCTGGCGCGAGCCCTCTTTCCAAAGGACGGCGATTCGTACTTCCATGATATCGATGAGCGGCGTGGGGGTGATCGTCTTTTTCCAGGTGTAGTCCTTGAATTCCTCCTCGGGAAACGCTCCTTCGTCTTCGCCGGGCAGGCGCGGTTTAACCATGGTCGCTTCCACCATCGCCCGCTTTGCCAGCATTGTGGCTGTGGTCATGTGCTGCATCAACGACACGTCCCGCATACTGTTATTCTTCAGCCCCAGGAGCGTGACCAGCACCATGGCCATGATCGCCACCGCGACCATTACTTCGAGGAGGGTGAAACCGTTTGATCGCGGATTTTGAATTTCCGATTTCGGATGAGAAATGCCGATTCCCATTCCGCAATCTACCACCGGTTTACACCCATGCTCACGAGCCTGCGCCCGGGGCAATGAGCGCATGGCGCGAATACCGGGGGCGCAGGGCGCGAGTGCAGGGCGCAATCCGCGATTCCTCATCATTGTTCCTCAATATACCCGTCGCGGAGCTCGGTAGTGCCCATGAGCGGGTTCACGATAAGCGTAAAATCCCTCGAATCTCCGTCCCGCAGATGGATCAAAGCGGGTTCCACCCAGCCGTCAGGCGTGAACTGGATGAAGGGATCGTCGGGATGGCTGGCGACGTGAACATCGCGCAGCGTCGTCTGGCCGGACAAGCTCCCCTCGGTCCCGATCACAGAATGCACCCGAAGGAACTCCACGGTCTGGTCGCTCGTCTGGGCCATGACCTCGGCCCAGTAGCGCCCGCCCTGAACATCGAATCTGAGCCGGTAGACCGCCTTCTTCGCCTGCGATTCGTCCCGCAGGAAACGGATCATGCCGGTCAGGTGCCTGGCGCTCCGCTTGAGGTTCGCCTCGCCGAGCTCGCCCAGCCGGGGAATGACCAAAGAGAGCATGACGCCAAGAATCACGATGATGATCATCAGCTCAATGAGCGTAAAACCCTGCGTGGTTTTTCTTACGAGCCCCATGCCCCCTGCCCCATGACCCTTCATACTTCCTTACTGCATCTTCCAGCTCTCGATGTCCGCGTTGTTGCCTTCACCGCCGGGCTCTCCGTCAGCTCCGTAAGAAATGATTTCGTACTCCCTGTTCTCGCTTCCCGGGGAAATGTAGATATAATCCTTGCCCCAGGGGTCCTTT
>DAIDTZ010000020.1 GCA_027456925.1 Nitrospirota bacterium | reverse complement strand
AAGATGATAAGCGATGGCCTGCGTAACGACCCGTACCCTGCTGAAGGTGAAATCGTCGGCAATCACGCCGCGCCAACCCGAGGTCCCGAATTTTATTTTTTCAATAGCCATCGTTGTGCAAAATTTATCACAAAGCCGGGGCCTTTGCAACTTGAAAAGAATTTCTTCTGCGGAATTCGCACCTGATCTTAAATTTTTATGATCTCTGCAGTCAGTGCGTCCCCTACTTCCAGAATGGCAACGGAATTATACGGCGCGTGACGTTTGTCGGTGGGGCTGCCGGGGTTCAAAAAATAAACTCCGTTGATCATGCCCCAGAAAGGAGTGTGTGAATGGCCGTACACGATAAGATCAACGTGGTCGAACTCCTTCCTGATCATCTCCTTCTGGACATCGATCTTAAATTTTCCGTGAATCAGTCCTGCACGATACCTCCCCAGCCGGATGATCTTTTTAAAGGGAAGCCGCGCAAGCACTTCACCGTCGTCAACATTGCCCGCCACTGCTTCTACGGGAGCAATGGCCCTGAGCTCATCGAGGACGGAAAGAGAAACGATATCTCCCGCATGCAGGATAAGATCGACGCCGCGAAAAATATCGTATATTACGGGAGGCAGAGCAGGTACGATCGTCGGCACATGAGTATCGGAAATCACCCCTACCTTCATGCCGGCAGCAACCGTTTCTTCAGGTCTTCTATGAGCGTCGTCAGCGTCAGTACCGATTGTTCTTTCGTCTTCATATTGCGCAGAATTGCCTTGTTGTTTTTAATTTCCTCTTCTCCGATGATCAGCGTAAGGTCCGCGCCGGATTTGTCCGCCTTCTTCATCTGGCTTTTGAGGCTGCTGCCGGTATAGTCCGTATCAACGCGGATGCCGGCGGACCTGAGGTCATGGAGGACCGGAAGAGCGAAGGCCACGGCCTCCGGCCCGAGAGCGGAAAGAAAAAGCGCCGGACGAGGCAGGGCGATATTCGCGCTGTCCATGAGCGAGATCGCCCGCTCAACGCCAAGCGCAAAACCAATTCCCCCTGTTGCCGGGCCGCCGATTTCCCGCACCAGGCCGTCATACCTGCCGCCGGCCGCCACGGTGTTCTGGGCGCCCAGATGCCCCATCACCAGTTCAAAGGTCGTACGAGTGTAGTAGTCGAGCCCCCGGACCAGCCGCGGGTTGATTGCAAAGGGGATGTCGAGCTTTCGCAGTCCGGCCTCGACAGTCTCGAAATGTTCTTTGCAAGCCGTGCAGAGGTAATCCAGCATGATTGGAGAGTCTGCGAATTTATCTCCATCCACTTTGCAGTCGAGCACGCGAAGCGGGTTCGTTTCGTACCGTCTCTGGCAGTCCCCGCACAACGTCGGCAGCCTGGCCTTCAGATAGGACTTGATAGCGTCCCGGTAGGCCCCCCTGCACTCGCTGTCGCCCAGGGAATTGATCTGGAGCGTCAGCCCGCCCACGCCGATCCGCGTGAACAACCCATGCAGCATTGCCAGGACCTCTATATCCACGTGAGGATGATCGAGACCGAGCGCCTCGACGCCGATCTGGTGGAACTGCCGGTACCTGCCCTTTTGCGGCCGCTCATGCCTGAACATGGGGCCCATATAATACAGCCGGGTAAGCTGGCTTTCGGCGTACATCTTGTGCTCGACGAAAGCGCGCACCACGCCGGCCGTGCCCTCGGGCCGCAACGTGATCTTCCTGCCGTCCCGGTCCTCGAAGGTGTACATCTCCTTTTCAACGATGTCCGTCGACGCCCCGATGCTCCGCGCAAACAGTTCGGTATATTCGAAGATAGGCACACGGATTTCCGAAAAACCGTAGTCTTCAAACAGCCTGCGCGCCGTTGCCTCAAGATGCTGCCAGAGGGGCATGTCCGCAGGCAAGATGTCCTTTACGCCCTTGATCGCCTGAATCGCCATTCAAATTACCTTTCTCATTATGGTTTCCTGATCAGTTTCCAGGGATGTTTTTTGACATCCGCGGTCAGATCTTTCAGATTGTTCGTAATTTCCCTGACGTTTTCCATTGTAGCGTCGATGTTCTTTTTGTTCTCACCGAGCATCGCATCGCTCTTTTCCGATATCGCCTTGATGTTGTTCATGCTCTCTTCGACCTTTTTCAGGATAACAGGCAGGTCCTTCAGTCCCTGCGCCACCTCGTCCTTGCTCGACGTCATCACCTTGATGTTCGCAGACACGTCCTGCAGGTTCGCAACGGTCGTCCTGAGGGACTTCGTAAAAGCGGGATCTCCGAGCATGGCATCAATATTGGTGGCGATATGCTTGAGCCTGTTGACCACGTCAAGAGCCGTCTTGGTCAGGTCCTCCATCTTGAACGATTCCTCTCCGATGAGCACACCGCCTTGTTCCAGGAGGGGCGACTTCGGCGAACCGCCGGTTAACTCCACATATTTCCCGCCGACCAGTCCCAGCGTCTTGATCGCGGCCTTCGTGTCGCGCCTGATGACCGTATCACTGAACACGCTCAAGGTCAGCTCGACCTTGTCTCCCAGCTCAGGCGCCACACGGATGTCGGATACCTTCCCGATCTTGATGCCCGAAAGACGGACCGGCGCGTTCTTCTCGATCCCGTCGCTGAACTGAAACAGCACCTTGACCTCTTTCTTTTTCCTGAAGAGGCTCTGAATATCGCTCACCGCGAAGATCATCACCGCCAGGATGACGAACGAGAGCAAAAGAAAAACGCCTGCCCGGATTTCATTGCGACGATATTCCATAAATTTGTCCTCGGGTCTTACTGAATATTATATTCCGCATTCCGCCCGCACCCGCGGTATCGCAAGAGCAGGGTGAAATCCCCATTCATTCTACTCCACCAGCAGGTCTTCCCTGAAGTCCCTGCTCGAAGCGTGGAACGAAATGGGACCGTCGGGGCTGCCCGTTATAAACTGTTGCACGATCGGGTCGGAACTCCCCCGGATTTCCGCAGGCGTGCCTTCAGCAAGCACCGCCCCCTTATAGAGAATGACGATCTTATTGGCGATCTTCATCGCTTCTTCGACCGCGTGGGTCACGACGATGCAGGTGATGCCGAGGACCCGGTTCAGGTCCGAAATCAGCTTCGTGATCACCGAAGAAGCGATGGGATCGAGGCCCGATGTCGGCTCGTCGAAGAACACCACTTCGGGGTCCAAAGCAAGCGCCCGGGCCAGTGCCACGCGTTTCTGCATCCCTCCGGAAAGCTGTCCGGGGTAGAGGTCCTCAAAATCGCGGAGTCCCACGAGCTCCAGCTTCATCTTCACCATGATCTTGATGATGTTATCGTCAAGGGGCGTGTGTTCCCGGATGGGAAGCGATATGTTTTCCCCCACGGTAAGGGAGTTTAAAAGGGCGCCCTGCTGGAACAGCATTCCGATCTTTTTCCGGAAAGGGTCCAGTCCGGTCCCCCGCAGTTTTGTTATGTCCATATCGCGATAAAGCACCTGCCCGTCGTCCGGTTTCAAAGCGCCGATGAGGATTTTCAGCAACGTGCTCTTCCCTCCGCCGCTCGACCCCAGGATATAGGTGATTTTCTTCTGTTCGGCGATAAAATCTATGCCGTTCAGCACGGTGCGCGCGCCGTAGTTCTTTTTAATGCCGTTCGCTCTGATCATATGGCTGTTACCCATAGAATGCGCCCGTCATGAACGTATCGAGAACGATGATAGCCAGGGTCGATGATACCACGGAGAGCATTGTCGCTCTGCCCACTTCCTCGGCTCCTCCTTCGACAACAAGCCCCCGATAACAGCCGACCATGACAATGATGACGGCAAAAACTCCGGCTTTGACCACGCCTGAGTAAACATCGGTAAAGGTGAGCACGTCGAGCGTCTCGCGCACATACGTGTCCGGCCGGATGCCGAGCCGCGTCGACCCGAACAGAAAACCACCGAAAACGGCCATAAAATTCGCAAGCATGGTCAGTGCGGGAAGCGAAAAAAGCAAGCCGAGAAAACGCTGTACCACGAGGAACCGGACCGGGTTGATCGCCATGGTCTCAAGCGCCAGGATTTCCTCGGAAACTTTCATCGTGCCGATGCGCGCCGTAAACGCCGCACCGACCCTTCCCGCCACGATAAGCGCCGTAAGGAGCGGCCCCATTTCCCGGAAAATGGCGACCGCGACCAGGCCCGGGATGTAGTTGTACCCGCCGACTTCCTTCAGTTGAAACGAAATCAACACCGTCATGGCGACGCCCAGCAGGCTGGCAACGGCCAGGACCAGCGGCAGAGACTGCGTCCCGATCTCATCTATCTGCGTGAGCAGTCCGGCCTGGCGCCGCTTCTTGCGGTCGGTAATCAATACGAAGGATTGGAGGACCGTCTCCCGGAACAGGTAATAGAGGCTCGAAAGGTCCTGCAGGAACGTGATGAACGCCCTGCCGAGATGACCAGCGAAGTTTTTCACGCGCAACCCCGAATATACGTTCGGAGATCAGTGTGCGGCATGCAACGTAACCGGCTTAACGTTCCGACCTTCCGCATTCCGCACTCCGCATTCAATTACAGCCCCGACGACGCGTCGGTGATCGTGGGAAATATCTCGAACACGCTCGCCAGCCGCGCGAGCTCGAACACGTCCCGGACCGGCGGGCTCAGTTCACAAAGCCTCAAACGGGCGCCGGTTTTCAGGCAGTTCTGCATTCCTTCGACGAGCGTAGCGATGCCGGAACTGTCCATGTAACGGACCTGGGAAAGGTCAATCAAAAGCGCCTTCATGCCCGACCGCCCCTGCTTGAAGATCTCCGCCATGGCAGTGCGGACATCGGAAGACGAATTCATGTCCACGTCCCCTTTCAACTTGAGCAGAAAACCCGCATTGATCTTTTCCGTTGTGATCTCGACCTTCATAGGGGCCTCATAAAGGAACAGTTCATGCTAAAAAAGCTTTTAACCACGGATGAACACAGATAAACACGGATATTTCAAAATCTTAAAGAGGAAACAGATATCACCTTCAGGGTGAGGTTCTGTTTCTCCATGAGTTTTTGTTTTATAGGTTTTAACCGTGTTCATCTGTGGTTCCGACGGCATTTAAAGTTTAACGTTTCTCCTTCACCAGGGTCAGCACCGTTCCCGCACCACGGCTGGTATCGTACTCCACGCGATCGAACACAGCCGCGATGAAATGCGTGCCCAGTCCTCCCGGCCTCACCTCATCAAGCTTTCGCGGCGCGATCTTCGAAAGGTCGGGCTTCTTGCCGGAGTCTTTGAGTTCCACGGCAAACCTTCCCGCCTCTACGGTGATATCCAGGGAATAGGTCCTGGTGTAATCGCCCTCGTAAGCGTATTTGATGATATTCGAGCAGGCCTCGTCCACGGCCAGCACGATCTTGCGTGCGTCCTTTTTGGGAAAGCCGGCCTCGATCACGAGAGGGTAGATCGCACTCCGTACAACATACAAATATTTCGGATGACTCGGCACAATGAGCGTCACCACGTCTTTTGTCTGTCCTTTGTCATCCGTCATCTTGATCAAATAAGTTCTACTTCACCACGCCAAAACAGACCAGGGTCATGTCGTCGTGCTGGGGGCTCAAACCGGTGAACAGGTTCACGTCTTCTATGATTGCGGACTTCAGCAGTTCGGGGTCCGGGTCGCTTTTGCGCACCAGCGCTTCAAACCGCTCGTACCCGTACAAAGCCTCCTTGTCGTTCATCGCTTCGATAATGCCGTCGGTATAGAGGACCACGGTATCGCCCCGATCGAGCAACGCGGTTTCCTGGCCGAACTGCATGCCCGCAAGAATGCCGAGCGGCGAACCGCCCGCGGTAGCAAGTTTCCCAACGGAACCGTCAGCCTTCTTGATCAGCGGCGGGAGGTGGCCGGCATTCGAGATCGTGAGTTTTCCGCTCTGCGTTTCGAGTTCAACGTAGAGGAGCGTGGCGAACATGCCGCGCCTGCTCCGTTCGGCAAGCATGGTATTCAGCTTCTGAAGCGCCGATGCCGGGTCTTTTTCCGTAAAAGCGAGCGTTCTGAGGTCGCTCCCCAGCTTGGCCATGTAAAGCGCCGCGGGTACGCCCTTGCCCGAGACATCGCCGATCACGATCCCGATGCGACCGCGGTCGAGGTGGATAAAGTCGTAGAAATCGCCGCCCACTTCCTGCGCCGGCGTGTAGTGGGCGCTGAACGTGTAGCTCGCGATCTCCGGCGTCGTCTGCGGCAGGAAACTCTCCTGCACGGTGCGGGCGAATTCCATGTCCTTCACCAGGCGCTGCTTTTCCATCAGGCTCTTATGCATCCGGGCGTTCTCGATGGCGATGGCCGCCATGCCGCAGAGCGCAATGAACAGTTCGAGGTCGTCGGCGTCAAAAACGGAACCATCGAGCCGGTTGATCACCTGGGCCACGCCGGTGATGCGCTCGCCCATTTTCAGCGGCACCGTGATCATCGACTTCGTGCGGTAGCCCGTCGCATCGTCGTGGGCTCGGTGGAACTTCGGATGCGTATAGGCGTCCTCCAGCAAGAGCGGTTTCCCCTCCTGGGCCACCGTGCCCGCGATCCCCTGGCCCAGCTTGAGCCTGAATTCCTGCTTCAGTTTTTCTCCCACCTTGCCGAGGGCCACCTGGTAAACGAGTTCCTTCGTTTTTTCGTCGATCAACATGAGGCTCGAAGCGTCGGCGTTCATCACCTGCTTGGATATGGCCATGACGTTCTCAAGGATCTGGTCCAGGTTCAGGGACGAACTGATCAGCCCATTCACCTCGATGAGAGTGGACAGCCGCTTCACTTTTTGCTCGAGACGCGCTTTATTGGACAGCTTTTTCATCTGTGGTGTCTTTCCCTGTTCCGTTACCCGGGGACTCGCTTCAGCGACAAGGTACGGTTAAAAATAGCATAACAGAAGGACAGCGGTCAATGGGAAAGTGCAGCGGAAAGGAGCCGGAATTCAGAACCAAGCAAAATGAAGAGAGAACCGCGAGACCAATTTATTCCAATCTCGTGACTCCGGACTACTGGCTCCCGACTCCTGTCTTCAACTCCCGTATCCTCTCCACAACCGGGGGGTGTGAGTAGTAAAACCCGGCATAGAACGGATGAGGATGGAGATTCGACAGGTTCTCCCGTGAAAGCTTTACCAGGGCCGAAGCAAGATCATCGGAACGTCCAATCAGCTTGATGGCAAAGCGGTCCGCTTCCCGCTCATTTCGGCGGGAGAAAAAACTAAAAAGCGGGGTCAGCGGGAACATAACAAGGGAACCGATGAATCCCACGATCAGGATTCTCGCATAAAAGGATGCCTGAGAGAGATGGACCAGGCCGGGAACACCCTCCCAGGAAATGAGATAAAAGGCGGCCAGCAGGCCGAAGAATGCTATGATTTCGCTCAAGATGATGCTTTTCAGCACATGCCGCTTTTTCCAGTGTCCCACCTCATGAGCAAGGACGGCAAGGATCTCTTCCTGAGACATCTGTTCGATCAAGGTATCGAACAGCACAATGCGCTTTACCCTGCCGATCCCCGTAAAATAGGCGTTCGAATGGCGACTTCGGCGCGAAGCGTCGACCTGGAAGACGCGGCTGACCTTGAGCCCTGCCCGGTCCATGAGCGACCGTATCCGGTCCTCCAGGCCTTCAGCTTTGACCGGCTCGAACTTGAAAAACAATGGTTCAATGAGCGTCGGCGAAAGATACATGACGAAAATTCCGAAGAGTAGAAGAAATGCCCAGACCCAAAGCCACCACAACCGGGGGGTTGCCTGAATAATGGCGATGGCGGCGGCAACGACAATGGCGCTCATAATTGTTGCGATTGCCGTGGACTTGACCAGGTCGATAACCCAGAGACGCAGGGTCATGGTATTAAAGCCGTAGCGGTTTTCTATTTTGAAGTGACGGAAGAGGCTGAACGGGAGACCCATGATTGTTTCCGCATACAGGAGAATGAGAACAAAGACCACTCCTCGCCCGATGAACGAACCGGCTATTGACGTCACCCAGCGGTCATAGAGGCCACGCACGCCGCCGAAGAGAAAAAC
>DAIDTZ010000019.1 GCA_027456925.1 Nitrospirota bacterium | reverse complement strand
GGGGAGATATCCCGCGGACCTACCCGATCGTCGTTCTCGTGAATACGGGCAGCGCCAGCGCATCCGCGATCGTTGCCGGCGCGCTTCAGGATTCGAAGCGTGCGCTCATCGTAGGAACGCAGACCTTTGGGAAAGGTTCGGTCCAGACCGTGTTTCCCCTTGAAAGCGGCGGAGGCCTCCGGCTCACCACGGCCAAGTATTACACGCCGAGCGGCCGTTCGATCCAGAACGTCGGCATTACACCCGACGTGGAGGTGAAACTGCCGGTCGTGAAAGAAGCGAAAGAGGGAGAACCGGTGCATGTAGTCGTGCGCGAAAGAGATCTCGAACGGCACCTGAAGAACGACACCGTTAAAGAGGATAAAAAGAAGAAGAAAGCGCAGCCTGTTGAGGAAGAGGATTTCACCAAGGAGACTGTGCCGAAGGATGACAAGGATGACATTCAACTCCAGAAGGCCATTGCGATCCTGAAGCCGGCTGTGGTGACGGCTGATGTATTCAAAGGAATACCGGCAACAGTGAAAAAAGAAAAGTAAGCATAAATACACGTATCATATTGAAAAGGCAGGGTATTATACCCTGCCTTTATTTTTTGAGTCAATTATGTTGAAAAAATCAGCAATAAGGAGAAAACTGCTGAAAACGGGTAAATTCTGGGTAATTTCTGCCAATATTGTTCTATTATAGGTTTGCTTTTTTTTTCTTCGGGCCATATATTAGCACTCGCCTTGACCGAGTGCTAATTGTCTGATATACTAATTAAACATTACTTCACAGAAAGGAGTTGAGCATATGAGTGTCAAATTTAAACCATTGAAGGACAGAGTGTTCGTAAGCTACACAGCAGAGTTGGAGAAGACCGCAGGAGGTTTGTACATCCCCGACACTGCCAAGGAGAAACCGCAGAGCGGAAAGGTTGAAGCCGTGGGCGACGATGTGAAGTCCCTGAAGGTCGGCGACAAGATCCTCTTCGACCGCTACTCCGGTTCCAAGATCAGTCTCGACAACGTCGAGTATCTCATCGTAAAAGAAGAAGACGTGCTCGGTGTTCTGAGCTAAATTCCCTGAAGGTTCCCGCAATGGAACACATAACCAACTACTGAATTCCTAGGAGGAAAAAATATGGCAAAGCAGCTGATGTTTGACCAGGATGCACGTGCGGCGATCCTGAAGGGCGTGAACGTCCTTACCGACGCCGTGAAAGCGACGCTCGGCCCCAAGGGCCGCAACGTCATGATCGACAAGAAATTCGGCGCTCCGACCATCACCAAGGACGGCGTTTCCGTGGCAAAGGAAATCGAACTCAAAGACCCTTATGAGAACATGGGCGCCCAGCTCGTGCGCGAAGTGGCGTCCAAGACCTCGGACGTGGCTGGCGACGGCACCACGACCGCTACGGTCCTGGCCCAGGCCATTTACCGCGAAGGCATGAAGAACGTGACCGCGGGCGCGAACCCCATGGACCTGAAGCGCGGCATCGAGAAGGCCGTGGAAGCGGTCATCGCGAACTTGAAGAAGATGACGAAGCTGATCGTCGACAAGAAGGAGATCGCCCAGGTCGGCACCATCTCCGCGAACAGCGACTCGACCATCGGCGACCTTATCGCCGAGGCGGTTGACAAGGTCGGCAAGGACGGCGTCATCACCGTGGAAGAGGCCAAGAGCATGACCACCAGCCTCGACGTGGTCGAAGGCATGCAGTTCGACCGCGGTTACATCTCCCCCTACTTCGTGACCAATGCCGAGAAGATGGAAGCCGTTCTCGAGAACGCCTACATCCTCCTGTCCGAAAAGAAGATATCCAGCATGAAGGACCTGCTCCCGATCCTGGAGCAGACCGCCAAGATGGGAGCGCCCATGGTGATCATCGCCGAGGACGTCGAGGGCGAGGCCCTGGCGACCCTGGTGGTGAACAAACTCCGCGGCACACTCCAGATCTGCGCAGTGAAGGCGCCGGGCTTCGGCGACCGCCGCAAGGCAATGCTCGAAGACCTGGCCATCCTGACCGGCGGACAGGTGATCTCCGAAGACCTCGGCATCAAGCTTGAGAACGTGAAGATCACGGACCTCGGCCGGGCCAAGAAGATCACCGTGGACAAGGACAACACCACGGTCGTTGAGGGCGCAGGCAAGACCGAAACGATCCAGGGCCGCGTGAAGATGATCAAGGCGCAGATCGGCGAAACGACCTCGGATTACGACAAAGAGAAGCTCCAGGCGCGGCTCGCCAAGATCGTGGGCGGCGTCGCGGTCATCAATGTGGGCGCATCGACCGAAACGGAAATGAAGGAAAAGAAGGCCCGTGTCGAGGACGCGCTCCATGCGACCCGCGCGGCCATGGAAGAAGGCATTGTTGCAGGCGGCGGCGTGGCCCTCCTCCGCTGCATCCCGGTGCTCGACAAGTTGAAGCTCAACGGCGACGAGCAGATCGGCGTAAACATCATCAAGAAGGCGCTCGAAGAACCGATTCGCCAGATCGTAAACAATGCCGGCCTCGAATCGTCGGTGATCCTCGACAAAGTCAGGACGTCCGACAAGCCGAACTACGGCTTTGATGCGCAGAAGGAAGAGTACGTGGACATGCTCCAAGCGGGCATCATCGACCCGACCAAGGTCACGCGGTCCGCGCTCCAGAACGCCTCCTCCGTCGCGAGCCTCATGCTCACGACCGAAGTGATGATCACCGATCTGCCCGAAGAAAAGGGCGCAGGCGGAATGCCCGGTGGTATGCCCGGCGGCATGGGTGGTATGGGCGGAATGTACTAAGAATAAAGTTTCCTTTCACGAGGAAAAGAACCACAAAGGCCGGAGAGAATATTCTCTTCGGCCTTTTTTTAT
>DAIDTZ010000018.1 GCA_027456925.1 Nitrospirota bacterium | reverse complement strand
GTTCACGACGAAGGCTTTAACCCCCGCGTCGGCAGCGGATTTCTTTTCATACCAGAACCCGATCAAGAGGTAGGAGCACAGGCCAACGCCTTCCCATCCCACGAACATGACCAGGAAGTTATTTGCCATCACCAAAACGAGCATGAAGAAGGTGAAGAGTGACAGGTACGAAAAAAACCGAGGGTATCCCTTGTAGCCGTGCATGTAGCCCACGGAATAGATATGAATGAGCGAACTGAGCGTCGTCACTACAAGGAGCATGACCACAGTGAGCTGGTCGATCTGGAAGCCGACGTTAACGGAGAAGGTGCCGACCGAGATCCAGGAGTAAAAATTCTCGTTCAGCTTGGCGCCGCCGAGCACGTCGAAAAAGGCCATGACGGAAAGGACAAATGCCCCGACCACTCCGGCAATGGAAACGTAGGCTGCCTTTTCCTTCAGGAATTTCCCGAGCAGTCCCGCGATCAGAAAGGCGAGAAACGGCAGAAGCGGTATAAGTGCGTATGTGAGCATGTCGTGCACCTCGGTCTACAATAATAAAAACTTTTCAAAAAAGGATCGAGCCGGGCTTCAGCCCTTCATGATGTTAAACTCATCCACATAGATACTTCCGCGGTTTCGCGAAAGGAGGATAATAATCGCGAGCGCCACCGCCGCCTCGGCAGCAGCCACCGTGATAACGAACATCACGAAGATCTGGCCGGTAAGCGTCTGCGAGTAGTGCGAAAAAGCGACAAGGTTGATGTTTGCCGCGTTCAGCATGAGCTCCATGGACATCAGGATAATGAAGATGTTGCGTCGCGAAAGCACACCAACGATGCCGATCGTGAACAGAGCTGCGCTTAGGATGATATACCAGGACAAGGGAATCATACAACCTCCATTCCGAATATTACGAATCGCTGCCGGGAGTTCCAAATTCTAAACGAGAAACAGCATACCTTAATCGCTCGCCCTCTTCTTCGCCAGCATCACCGCTCCCACCAATCCCACCAGCAAAATGATGGACGCTACCTCGAACGGGACGAGGTACTTCTGATAGAGCAGTTCCCCCAGCTCTTTGACGCCGCTTCCTGCAAGCCGCATGGGCTGCTGTCCCGCCTCCGACGGAAAAGTTCCGCGCACAATCAGAAGGATCACCTCGGCCGCGATCACCACACCAAAGCCCGCCATCCAGGGCCAGAAGCGATTGGCGCGCGCCGCGGTGCTTTCACGGTCCACGTTCAGAAGCATGACCACGAAGAGATACAGGATAAGGATCGCGCCCGCGTACACGATGAGCTGCACTGCCGCGAGGAATTCCGCGTTCAGGAGCACGAAAACGCCGGCGATATGGAAGAACAGCAGCAGCATGAACATCACGCTGTGAATGGGGTTCCTTTGGGTTATCGTAAGGATTGCCGACGCCAGAATAACCACGGCGAAGTAAAAGAATATGACCTGGTTCACCATTACTTTTTTACCGCCTTCCCGCCCATGTAGTTATCGCCCACTTCGACGAGACGGTCCCGGGTATAGAACGCGTCCTTTCTCGAATAACAGGCCAACTCAAACTCGGGCGTCATCAGGATTGCCGATACGGGGCAGGCATCTATGCAGAACCCGCAAAAGACGCACCGGAGCAGATCGAGCTCGTAGGAGTTCACGACTTTCTCGTGCTCGGGACCTTCCGAGGTTACCACGGTAATGGCTTTTGACGGGCAGACCGCCTCGCACAATCCGCACCCGATACAGGCTGCCTTTCCCGTTTCATCGCGCCGCATGGCGTGGAGCCCGCGCGATCCGGGGATCGGTTTACGCTTGAACGTGGGGTACTGCCGTGTAACCGCCGGTGTCAGCATGGTCTTGAGCGTCAGGGCCATGCCCTGGGCTATTTCGATCAGGAATATCGTTTTAAAGAATTTTTTTACTTTATTCATCGCTTAAAACCTCTCTTTACAGCCATCCCATCTGCTTCATGCCAGCTGCGACCAGCAGAGTCCCGAGCGACAGGGGCAGCAAAATCTTCCAGGAAATGGACATGAGCTGGTCATACCGGTATCGCGGGAGGGTAGCCCGGAGCCACATGTAGAAAAAGATAAAGAAATACAATTTTCCGAGCAGCCAGATCGTCGGCGGAATGGCTGCAAGCAGTTTATTGATGAACGCGATCGGAGCAATGTGGCCGAGCGTGTGGGGCAGGATCTGCACTGGCAGCCAGCCGCCCAAAAACATGATGGAGGCAAGGAGCGACACGACGATCATGTTCATGTACTCCGCCATGTAGAACATGCCGAAGCGGATGCCGCTGTACTCGGTGAAGTAGCCGGCCACGAGTTCGCTCTCGGCCTCCGGAAGGTCGAAAGGCACGCGGTTCGTCTCGGCGATGCCGGACATGAGGTAAAGAAAGAACGCCACCGGTCCGACCGGCAGCGCAACGATAAACAACCGGTCCGTCTGGGCATTCACGATATCGGACAGGTTGAGCGACCCCGACATCAGCACCACCGTAATGATGGAAAAAGCCATCGGGATTTCATAGCTGATCATCTGGGCAGCGGAGCGGAAACCGCCCATGAGGGAGTACTTGTTGTTCGAGGCCCAGCCCGCCATGATCACGCCGTAGGTCCCCACGCTCGAGAACGCGAGAACGTACAGGATGCCAACATTGAGGTTCGATACCCAGAGGGGAACTTTTTTCGGCAAAAGGCCGAAGAAGTCCGTGGGCGGGCCGTAGGGAATGATGACCATGGAGCCGAAGGCCATCACGAGCAGGATAAAAGGCGCAAGACTGAACACCCATTTATCGGCCTTTGCCGGGATGATGTCTTCTTTCATCAGGAATTTGACTGAATCCGCGATGGGCTGAAGAAGCCCGTGCCACCCGGTCCGCATCGGCCCCAGCCGTCCCTGCATGTGGGCCAGCACCTTGCGCTCCATGAGCTGCAAGTACACGGCGTTGGCCAGGATGAAGGCCAGCAGTACGGCAACGGGTATGCCGAGCGTATAGACATAATGAAGTAGTTGGTTCATGTCAAGCATGTTCTGCTCCTACACTTCGATCTTGTAATGTCTGATGGTTCCGATTTCATGAGAACGCGTAATCGTCATCCCTGACGAGAAAAGCAGCCGTTCGGCGGTAATCACTTCCTGTTTCATGATCGAATCGGACGTGAGCGAAAGATCGTCAGCCATACCCGCAAGCGGAGACTTTTCCCGCGCCCAACAGGCGCCAAAGGCGAGGTCTTTGTACGCGGGAACAACGGACCGGATCTCCGCCAGAATGTCCCTCGTTGACCCGTACTTCATGGACCCGCCCATTTTTTTCGCAATGTCCTGAATGATCTCCCAGTCGGGACGCGATTCCCCGATGGGCTCCTCGGCCTTGTTCACCTGCTGGAGCCTGCGTTCGAGGTTCGTGAAGGTCCCGCTCTTTTCCGTGGAACTGGCGGCCGGGAGCACAACGTGCGCGAGCTTTGCCGTCTCGGTCAAGAAAATGTCCTGCACCACGAGGAATTCGAGTTTTTGGAGTATCCCTTTCAGGCCGGGATCGCTCCCCGCAGGATCGTCTCCCATGATGTAGAGAGCTGCGAGCTTGCCCTGCGTGATCGCTTTGATCATTTCCACGGCGTTCATTCCCGTTGTTTCGGGCAGGACTGCATTCCACAGGCCTGCAAAATCGGCCGTTGACGTTTCATCGATCTTCCGGTAACCGGGATAGTAGGAAGGCATCACTCCCATGTCCAGGGAGCCCTGGAAGTTGCTTCTTCGGACGAGCGGATAGTACGTGACCTCCGGAAGTTTTCCCGCCAGATCCCTGATCAGGGTAAACTCGTTGTCCGAAAGCTGTGCAGGAACGATGATCGCCACGTTTTTGGCCGCCTTGAGCATTGCCGCCGCACGTTTTGACTCTTCGCTTCCCGCTCCCGAGGAAAGAGCTTTGACCAGGTTTTCGAGGGCATTCACCGTGCTTGTCGGCAGCACCACGGTTGCGATCTTGTTGAACTTGTTGAACTCGTCGTTCACAAGAATCAGTTTCCGGTCTTTCTTGTTGACGGCGCGGACGATCTCGATGCCCGTGAGCGGGTTGATCTCGCCCACGTTCTTGTCGAGGACGAGGATGACCTCGTGAGAGGCCATCTTATTCAGCTCTCCGGAAAAAAAGGTTGTGTTCAGGCCCTTGGGCGTCTTGAGCCGCGCAAGCGTGTCGATATTGTTGGTCTCGACGACGGTGCGCAGAAACTTCTGGAACACATAGCTGTCTTCGTTCGTTGTCCGGACTGATCCGAGCCCGCCGATCTTCTCGGCCCCGTGCCTGCTCTTGATCACCTTGAGGTTCGTCGCAATGATTGACAGCGCCTCGTCCCAGGTGCAATCCACCAATTCGCCGTTCACACGCATCTTGGGGGTCGTGAGCCGCTCCGCATGGTGGACGGCGTCCCAGCCGAACCGTCCCTTGGTGCAGAGGTAATTGCTGCGCGCAGGGCCGACGCGCATGATCCTGCCCTCGCGCGTTTCGTACGATACGCCGCAGCCGCAGCCGCAGTAATTGCAGACCGACGCGGTCCCTTCGAGGTTCCACGACCGGGCTTTGTATTTGAATTGACGCGTGGTAAGGGCGCCGACGGGGCAGATCTCGACGCATTCGCCGCAGAACTCGCAGTCCAAGGGCCGGTCGAAATCGGTGCTGATCCTGGCCCGTGTTCCGCGTCTCGTAAAGGCCCACTCGCCCACGGCATTCTGCTCATCGCAGATCCTTACGCACTTGCCGCAGAGGATGCAGCGGCTGATATTCCGCTCGATGATCGCGCTCTCATAGTCCGGAGGAAGGTATCCTTTTTCAGGATCGAACCTGCTCGGGCCAAGCCCATACTCGTGCACAAGGTCCTGGAGGGAGCACTCTCCGGCTTTGTCGCATACCGGACAGTCGAGGGGATGCTTGATCAACAGGAGTTCAAGCACCATCCGCCGCGCCTCAATGAGCCCGGGCGACGTGGTCTTCACCACCATGTTGTCCGTGGCCGGCGTTGTGCAGGAAGGTGTGAACTTGCGCGGGGTCCCTTCCACCTCGACCAGACAGATCCTGCATGCGCCGAAAGGATGGAGCTTGTTGTCGTGGCACAAGGTCGGGACGCGGGACCCTGCTGCTGTGCAGGCTTCCAGAATGGTCGAGCCCATCGGGACTTCGATCTTTTTACCGTCTACTGTTACCGTCATATTAGGCATAGTTATTTACCTTAACCTGGTTACCACAAAGTCATGAAGACGTTCTTCAAAACACTCGTGGTGAAATTATTTTAATCAATGGACCAGAACAGGCATGCCTTGATACAGGATTTGCATTTCGTGCACTTCTCGGGATCGATATAGGCAACCTGGCCTTTTTCCCATTTAAGCGCCCCCGTCGGGCAGGCCCTGAAACACTGGCCGCATTTCTTGCATTTGTCCTTGTCCACCACAAATTTGACAAGGGGCGTGCAGACCCGCGCCGGGCACCGATGCTCCTTGATATGCGCCTCGTACTCGTCCCGGAAATACTTGATCGTCGTCAGCACCGGGTTGGGCGACGTCTGGCCCAGGCCGCACAGCGACGTGTCCTTGACCATTTCGCCAAGCTCGATGAGCCGATCGACGTCGGCCTCTTCGCCGCCGCCCTCGCAGATACGGTTGAGGATCTCCAGCATCCGCTTGATGCCGACGCG
>DAIDTZ010000017.1 GCA_027456925.1 Nitrospirota bacterium | reverse complement strand
GTCGAGGGTGAGGTAGTCGAGGCCCACGTGCACCATGAACCCGAGCCGTTCCCGGATCTCTTTCAAGATCCGCTGGGCGATGGCGGTTTCCTTTTCCGTGAGCGTGAGCTCTTTGAAAAAAACAAGGGCCTGCTTGATGCTCATGCGCGTCACTTCACTGATCGTGAGGCCCGCCACCTTGATGGCCAGGGATTCCTTGCGCAAACGGCTGCCGTTGCAGTCCGGGCAGGTCTGGTAGCTCATGTACTGTTCGAGCTCCCACTGCGTTGCGAAGGAGTCGGTCTCGTCATAGCGCTGCTTCAGCGTCCCGACGATGCCTTCGAACGGTTTGCAAACATCGCCTTTGGCGCGCACCGTTGATGACTTGGCGCCGTTCTCCGCGTTGCCGAACAAAAGCATTTTCTGCTGTGCAGACTTCAGCTCCTTGAAGGGCGTATTCACGTTGAAACAGCAATTCTGCGCGAGTGAATCGAGCATCTGGAAATACTGGTAGGAGGTGCGCTTTGCCCAGGGTTTGATCGCACCTTCCCGGAGCGAGAGGTTGGGATTCGGGACGATGAGGTCGGGGTCGAATTCCAGAAGCCCGCCGAGCCCGTCACAGGTAGGGCAGGCGCCTTGGGGGCTGTTGAAGGAGAAACTGTTGGGCGCGATCTCGGGATAGCTGATGTTGTCCACGAGACAGGCGAGTTTTTCACTGTACAGCTGGTCCTTCTTCTGGTCCACCAGGTTGATGAGCACGAGGCCTTCGGCCTGGCGGAGCGCCGTTTCGACGGATTCGGCGAGCCTCCGTTCGACGCCGGGCTTGATCACGAGGCGGTCGATTACGATCTCGATGTCGTGCTTCTTTTTCTTGTCCATCGGGATGGGCTCGGAGAGCTCCTTGATCACGCCGTCGATCCGCGCCCGCACGTAGCCCGAGGCGCCGGCGGCCATGAGTTCCTTTTTATATTCGCCTTTTCTTCCCCGAACGATCGGCGCCAGGACCTGGATGCGCGTGTCATTGGGCAAAGCCATGACCGCGTCGGTGATCTGCTGAACGGTCTGGGCCGCGATCTCCCTGCCGCATTTGTAGCAATAGGGTTTCCAGATCCGGGCATAGAGGAGCCGCAAATAGTCGTAGACTTCGGTCACCGTGCCGACGGTTGAGCGCGGGTTCTTGCTCGTGGTCTTCTGCTCGATCGCGATGGCAGGAGAGAGGCCGTCGATGGAGTCCACGTCCGGCTTGTCCATCTGGCCCAGGAACTGGCGCGCATAGGCAGAGAGGCTTTCGACGTACCTTCGCTGGCCTTCGGCATAGATCGTATCGAAAGCGAGGGACGATTTGCCCGATCCGGACAAGCCGGTGATCACCACGAGCTTGTCCCGGGGGATCTCAAGGTCGATGTTCTTCAGGTTGTGCTGGCGGCAGCCTTTAATAATGATTTTGTTCATAAGATAAGGAACCCGGAACGAATTGATATTTTACCACCACAGTATGAGGGAGTAAAGAACTTTGTAATCAATCGGAGACATCACCAAGAAGAAAAGGTTCTTGCCGTGGGTTCGGCCGGAGGAGGGAAATTGCTGAGGAGTCGGCGCATTGTTCAAAAGC
>DAIDTZ010000016.1 GCA_027456925.1 Nitrospirota bacterium | reverse complement strand
TTTGTTGCGCTTGCTTCGATGATTAGAACATCTGAATTGACGAAGAATAAATTTAGAGATGTTAGAAAATCTCTGGATAAATTCGCAGAGCAAATCAATTTGCGCTTTGCGAACGAGGAAGCTAAAGTGCCTAAAACGGTAGTTGAATACGTAAGAGCAGTGGAGAAAGGCGCAAACGATAAGAAAAGAAGAGCAGATCGCCACGCTGCACTGTTAGAAGTAATAGGAGAATATTTTAAACCGAGGCAAAAATTAGCATGAAACAACGTGAAGGTCGTCAGATATCCTATTGTCGGATGTGTATCGCATATGCTCTTTTGAATGGAATTTACTAAGCTTTGGTATCGCTTTTCGTGCCATTGCAAAATATTTATGATCTTTTTCAATTCCTATGCTTTGATACCCAACTGCTTCGGCGGCTGCCAACGTCGAGCCTGCCCCGGCAAAAGTATCCACGATCACTCCTTCGCCAAGTGGCAGCACACCACGTATCAGCTTCCGTAAAAATTCTTGCGGCTTGAGACTGGGATGAGGAGCGCAGGCTCTTTCCTTTGTTCTTGTGGGTGCCGAGGCGATCACATCGCCGAAGGGTTTATCATGTCCCGGCCGTTGGAACCCCCCGGTCTTCCATTTTCTTAAATTATCCTGCACTCTACCTTCTATAGGCTTTCTAAAGAGCACCCAAGGTTCCCACATAGAGCGGGGCATTACGCTGACATCTTTGAATTCCTTATGTGCCGCTTTCGGCCTGTCGCCGCCGCGCATGGTCATGACCAGCCGGATGATTTCTCCACGGCGTTCAAGCCCGGCGTCCGATAGGGCGGATGATACAATGTGAGATAATAACGGGTTTGACGCGACAACAACGTTTGCGCCAGGGACCAGTTTCGGCAGGAGCAACCTGGCCCAGAGGAAAAAGAAAGAATGGAGTTGATCTCTCTGCTGATCGTTTAGGGTGGTAAACCGCGGCAGCGGGGACCTCACATGCCCATCAAAAGATGGCGGGATTCTCCAGACACCGCCTTGTCCCTTTCTCAGTTTTAATTGTTGCTCAGGTGTATATTCATGCAGACCATAAGGCGGGTCGGTTACTACCGCATGGATGCTGTTATCGTTTTGCCGTTCTAGCCAGTCGAAGCAATCGGCGTGAAACAATGTGGCCTTCCCTAATCTGACGGGTTTTGCCCAATCTTGCAGCGCGGCCATTTCACGCTGCTGCCCGCTCAGCAATTCCGATTTCAAATGGTAGACGCCGCGATTTTCGCGCACGAACAAGTCCGGCGTGTTCAACCGAAGATAGGAACGAACAGATGAGGTGGGAATCGGCCCGATTACTTTCGATACCCTGTCTTGTATCTCCTTGACGGAAAGCGGTTCTGATGTCAAAGTCATTGTCTGCAAGATGGCATCGCGGATCCGGCCAGGCGCGTATCGGGGAGAATCTTCGCTCATGGTCGTGATTATAGACGTCGGGACGTCTTTAGTCAAGGCAATTTTTGCATAAACGACGAGCTTCTAACTGCTTTTAATTTAAGGCAGTTCAGCCCTGAGTTCCATCTGCCCTACCTGTGCTCTTCTCTCTTCTGATACAATTAAATCATAAAACGATAACGTATATGCATGGCGAGCGGGCTGTGCTTTGTTTTCGAAAAAGACGATCCAGGACAAAGCTGTTTTGGTGCCGTTGTGCTATGCTTTAAGTCGCACACTCTGTACATCTAAGGAGGCAGCTACTATGAAACGAGTTATGGTGTTTACTGTTGTCCTGTTATTCATGCTTCTGGCAGCCGGCTTGGATAGAGCGGATGCCAGGGTCATCGGAAAAAATGTCGAGTATACGGCTGGCAACGTGACATTAAAGGGCTATCTTGCTTACAACACCAACATTAAAGGAAAAGCCCCGGGCATTCTCGTTGTGCACGAGTGGTGGGGGCTGAACGATTACGCCAGGAAGCGCGCCAGAATGCTCGCCGGGCTGGGGTATACTGCCCTGGCCGTGGACATGTACGGGGAAGGCAAGCAGGCAACGCACCCGGCTGATGCTCAGAAATTTTCTTCAGAAGTCATGATGCACTTTGATACCGCAAAAGCGAGGTTCCTGGCAGGGGAAGAGCTTTTGAAAAAGCAGCCGACCGTGGACCCTGACCGGATCGCGGCCATCGGCTACTGCTTCGGCGGCGGCGTGGTCCTGAACATGGCGAGGCAGGGCGCGGACCTCAAGGGCGTGGTGAGCTTCCACGGCATGCTGGGAGCGGTCAAACCGGCGGAGCCCGGCATGGTCAAGGCGAAGATCCTCGTGCTCCACGGAGGCGATGACAAGTTTACGACTCCGGAGCAGATAGCGGCGTTCAAGGACGAAATGAAGAAGGCGGGCGCGGACTACAAGTTCATCGTCTACCCCGGCGCCATGCACAGTTTCACGAATCCCGACGCCACGGCCTACGGCAAGAAGTTCAAGCTCCCGCTCGCCTACAATAAAAAAGCGGACAAGGAGTCGTGGGATGAAATGAAGAAGTTCCTCGGCGAAATTTTCAAGCACTGACCGGGCCTTTTGTTTGCGGGCGCAGGGACTGCATGTTCCATGCGCCCGAACCTGTGCGCGGTCATGAAATGGGCGGGCGCCGGCATTTTCGTTGACACGCAGCTGTGGTTTTGCTATCGTCGTCTCTGGAGCAAACTCCTATTGAACAACTGCTCCCTTATTTTCACCTGCCGTGAACGGTATGGAGCGGCAAAACCCGGTTTGTGAATCGCCGGGTGTGAGAGAAGAATGCCTTCAAAAAAAATTTACATTATTTCCGACGCAACCGGCCAGAGCGGCCTTCATATTCTGCGGGCCGCCCTGGTGCAGTTCGAACATGCCCACACCAAAATCATGGTGTTTCACGACATTGATTCAAAGGCCGGCCTCAAAAAGATCCTCGACCAGGCCAGGAAGGATAAGGCCCTTATCGCATTTACCTTTGTCAAGAAGGATATCCGCGACTATACGAGCGAATACTGTCTTAAGAACGCTATGCTCCATCTCGATATTCTCGGTCCGCTCATAAACACGCTTGCTTCCTACCTGCGGCTCGAACCGCTCGAGACCCCGAGCCTGCTCAGAAGGGTCGATGCCCGGTATTTCAAACGCATCGACGCGATCGAGTACACGCTGGGACATGACGACGGCAGGGGCGCCGAGCGCCTCCAGGATGCGGACATCGTTATCGTGGGCCTCTCGCGCACCTCCAAGACGCCGACTTCCTTTTTCCTGGCCCAGGAAGGCTACAAGGTTGCAAACGTGCCGATCGTTCCGGGCATTCCCCTGCCGGAAGAACTCTTCGAAATCGACCAGCATAAGGTCGTCTGCCTGAACGTAGACCCCGAGGTCCTGCAAAAAGTGAGGCTGGCGCGTTTGAAGCGGTCCCGGATCGAATCCAGCTACAGCGACTTCAAAAAAATATTCGCCGAAGTCGAGTATGTAAAGGGCCTCATTAAAAAACACCGGAGCTGGAAAGTCGTCGATACGACGAACAAATCCATTGAAGAGACCGCCTGGGAGATCATCCATTACGTTTTCGGCGATGATCATGAGGAATATACGTAGCGAGGCAAGGAGTGCTTCCGCAGGTGAGGAGACGAAAGGATTCCATGACCGCGCAGGGCGTCAGAAAAAGATTAAAACAAATGGCAAGCCCGGAAAAAGCTGAAATCCTCCGCGGTTTTTTTAAGACCGGGCCCGGGCAGTACGGCGAGGGAGATATCTTTTACGGGATTACCGTGCCGCTGCTGCGAAAACTGGCGAAGGAGTGCGACGGCACGCCGATGAAAGACGCACTGGCGCTGCTCAGGTCTCCGGTGCATGAAGAGAGGGTTTTCGCGCTTTTCCTGCTCGTGGCTGATTATCGTCAAAGCGACGATGCGGGGAAAGATAAAATTTACCGTCTCTACCTCAAGAACACCCGGTTCGTCAATAACTGGGACCTTGTCGATCTTTCCGCGCCGAGCATCGTCGGCGCGCATCTCGTCACCAGGAGCAGAAAACCGCTTTATAAGCTCGCGCGATCGCGCGATCTCTGGAAGAAGCGGATAGCGATCCTGTCGACGTTCGCATTCATAAAACGGGATGATTTTAGGGATACGACGAAGATCGCGGAGATCCTTTTGGCCGACGAGCACGACCTGATTCATAAGTCCGTCGGCTGGATGCTGCGCGAGGTCGGCAAGCGCGATCTCACCGCGGAAGAGAAGTTCCTGAAACAACAGTATAAAAAAATGCCGCGGACCATGCTGCGGTATGCGATCGAACGGTTCCCGGAGACAAAAAGGAAGAAGTATCTGAACGGCAAGATGTGATCGCCGGCAGCGCTCAAAGCGGCGATTCCCCTTCAAAACACATTTTCATGCGAAACGACAACGTCGGAAAATATCACGAACCTGCCCACTACGGGCGCTATGCCCTGTTTCTTCTCCTTTCCGCAAATCTCCTTAATTACGCCGACCGGCAAGTCCTGTACGCGGTTTTCCCGCTGATCAAGGAAGATTTTCATCTTACCGACACT
Organism: Nitrospirota bacterium; assembly: GCA_027456925.1. Taxonomy (GTDB): domain Bacteria; phylum Nitrospirota; class UBA9217; order UBA9217; family UBA9217; genus JAJYKN01. Next base: position 2,160 of record DAIDTZ010000016.1, on the reverse strand, counting down.
GCTCTCGGGTTTCTCGGAAGCGCATTCATGATCTGTTATATGGTTTCCGCGCCCGTCCTCGGATGGCTCGGCGACCGGATGAGCCGGGTGAAGCTGGGCGCGGAAGGTCTGGCGGTCTGGAGCATTGCAACGGCGGGCGCCGGCATGGCTGCTGGATACGCTACGCTGCTTGCAGCGCGGACCGCTGTCGGGATCGGCGAGGCGAGCTTCGGTACGGTGTCGCCCGGTCTCCTCGCGGATTACTATGGCCGGGAGCAACGCGGCCGGATATTGTCCTATTTCTACCTTGCCATTCCGGTCGGAAGCGCCGCGGGCTATCTTCTCGGGGGACTGTTGGGACATGCATACGGCTGGCATGCCGCGTTTTTTTGGGTGGGCGTGCCGGGGCTTGCGCTCGCCATCCCTTTGTGGCTGCTGCACGAGCCGGAACGGGGTGGAGGGGAGCGCAGTGCGCCGGCAGAAAACAGCGGGAAAGAATTGAACTATTTCTCGCTTTTTAGGAACCGCCTGTGCGTCACCAACACGCTGGCCATGGCGGCCATGACTTTTGCCCTCGGCGGGCTGGCGCAATGGATGCCCACCTTCCTTTTTCGTGAACACGGTTTAAATGTCGCGCGGGCCAATACGGTATTCGGCGGCATTACCATCATCGCAGGGATCGCGGGCACACTGGCGGGAGGATGGCTGGGCGATCATTTCCAGAAAAAGCACGGCAGCGGCTACCTGACGGTCTCAGGGTGGGGTTTTATCGCGGGCGCTCCGATCACGGCATATGCGGTTGCCACCCCCTCGTTGCCGGGGTGCGTCGCGGCAATATTTTTCGCGGAGTTCTTTCTCTTCCTAAACACCGGTCCGCTCAACACGGTGATCGTAAACGTGACCAGGCCGGGGATGCGCGCCATGGCCTTCGCCGTCAATATTTTCTTTATTCACGCCTTGGGAGACGCTGTCTCGCCCACGATCCTCGGGTGGATTTCGGACCTGCACGGGCTCCGGACCGCACTGCTGCTGACGCCGATCATGATTCTGCTGGCGGCGTTCTTCTGCTTTATTGGAATTCGGTTTATAGAACAGGACAGCGTGCAAGCGAATTGAATATGATATGCGGGCTCAGGGAATTGATAAGGGGAAACGCCGGTTGGCGCTTCCCCTTGTGCGTATGGATGACTATCGCAGTTTCCCGGGTATGATGAACGTGGGTTACCGCGATACCGGAGCTCTTCTGTTATTATGTTTTTTCCGGTAGATGTTCCTGCTCGCCCTGTTCTGTTCCTTCGTGAGTTTCCGGCGCTCCTTCCTGGTCAGTTTCCCGTCGGACTTCATCCGCGATTCATTCTGCCGGATCCTGGCCTGCTGCCTTTCGAGTTTTCCCGCCTCCCGGGGTGTGAGCTGACCGCTCTTCACGCCCTGGTCGATCCGCTTTTCCTGGTTTTGTTCGCGCTTCTGGATGCCGGGGTCAGCGGTCGGTGCGGCATAGGCCGCAGTTGCCATCAACAGCGCGGCTGAACCGATACTCAGGACTGTTTTCGTAAAACTCTTCATGATAATTCTCCTTTTCCGTGGACCAAATTTAAATCCCTCTTCCAAAGCTCTTTGCCTTCTTATGTCAGGTCATGGCGTTCACTTCCTTTCCTGGAAACGTTTTCGCTCTATGTCATTAGACACCCATGGGATAAAAGGTTTAGTTCTTTGAAAACCTTTATAGAAGTTGCACATTTTAAGGAAATATGCTGTAATGACAATATCTTTCAATTCGAAAAGAATGGAGCTGTAACCGCGCAATGATCCTCTCTATCATCGCAGCCATGGCCGAGAACCGGGTGATCGGCCGGGACAACAAGATGCCCTGGGACCTTCCCTCGGACCGCAAGCGGTTCCACGCCATCACGCGGGGGCACCCCGTGATCCTGGGCAGGAAGACCTTTGAGAGCATCGGCCGCCCGCTGTCTCAGCGGACGAACGTCGTTCTGACGCGGCAGCTAGATTACATTGCACCGGGCTGCATTATCGTTCATGATTTGAAGGCTGCTTTTGCTGCTTGTGAAGGAACTGGCGAAGTTTTTGTCTGCGGCGGGGAAGAGATCTTTCGGCAGACTATCTCCCTCGTTGACAGGATTTATCTGACTATCATCCATCAATCGATTGCAGGCGACGCATTCT
>DAIDTZ010000015.1 GCA_027456925.1 Nitrospirota bacterium | reverse complement strand
CAGGGGAAATTCCACCGGCGTCCCCATCTGTTCCTTGAATAGAAAAACCGGCCAAAATGAATTTCTTCACTTCCGACCGGCTTCGCGCTGTCATTCACGATAAATAGGCACGGGAGATGCATTTCCGCGTACCCGCGCCCCGCTAAACAATCCGCGGGCTCTTGGTTACGAACTCCTTGATACCAGGGTTCGGCTGCGAAATGAGAGGGGATTTCGAACCTACTTTTTGGCTTTCGGTTTTGTTCTGTCGCCTATCCCCAAAAGAAGACCTTCTACGCTGATATCCTCGTCAAGCTCATCCCAATGTATTCCCGTGCCGCCGCCGCTTAGTTCAAACCGCAGGAGCTTGTCCGGCGCCGCATGCAACAGACGCGGGAAATAAGCCAGGGGGACGGAAAGTTGTCTTCCGTCTGTCAGTTCGAGCCAAATATTCGCTTCATCAAACCAGACTCTCTTAGTTGCCGCCGTGGCCGCCAAAGTTGTCATTCCATGCCTCCATCATCAACGCTTGATGCTCTCGTATTACATTCTCTATTTCTTTGAGTTCCGAAGGGTTCAGCTCATATGAATCGGAGAGCATTACCTCGGGATCTATCCAATATTTTGCCGCCCGAGCCCCATTTCTTACATGGATATGGGCAGGTTCCAAAGGATTTCCTTCGTTCGAGAAAAAGAAAAAGCGGTAACCTCTGTATCTCAGTACTATCGGCACATTATTTACCTTATCCGTTTATGAACCTTGTATGAGAATTATATTCTCTTCAAATTTAGAGAGCAAGATAAAAGGGCGATAGGGCAAAGACTCACACCAGCATCTTCAAGCTCTGCTCCAGCTTGTCCCGCTTCACCTTGAACTCCTCAAGCTTGGCAGTGTCCTTCTCCACCACTTCTTTCGGCGCCTTGTCCACAAAGTTCTTGTTTGAAAGTTTTTTGGAGAATACGTCGATGTCCCTGGAGATCTTTGCGATCTCTTTCTGGAGCCGGTCGCGCTCCTGGGTAAGATCGATGATGCCCTCAAGCGGAACGTACACTTCCGCGCCTTTGACCACGCCGGTTGCGGCTGCCTTGGGCTTTTTCTCATCGACGCCGATACTCAGTTCGGCAAGGCGCCCCAGCGTTTTTACATACCCGGCGCTCTTCTCCAGGTGCTCGCCCATCTCTCTCTTTTCCACTTTGACGATCGCCTTGATCTGCAGGGACGGCGCGATGTTCATCTCGCCGCGGATGTTCCTGATGGCCAGGATCAGGTCCATGACCATCTGCATATCGCGCTCGATCCCGGGATTGATCATCTTCTCCTCGGCCTCGGGATAGGGCGCGACCATGATTGATTCACTCCTGACCCTTGCCCCTTGCCCCTTGACCCTTGTTGCTTCCGGCAGCGTCTGCCAGATTTCCTCGGTGATGAACGGCATGATCGGATGCAGCAGCCTGAGCGCTGTTTCGAGGACATGAGCAAGCACGGTCTGTGTCGCTTTCCTGGAAACCGATCCCTTTTCTTCGTACAACGCCGGCTTGGACAGCTCCAGATACCAGTCGCAATACTCATGCCAGATAAACTGGTAGAGCGTCGAGGCAATATCGTTGAACCGGTACTCGGTGAGAGCTGCCTGCACCTCCCTGGCAACCGAATTCAGGCGTGAAAGGATCCATTGGTCGGAGAGGGACGAGTCCGAAGTCATCAGGTCGGTGCTGGGAGCAAACCCTTCCTCCAGGTTCATCATGACGAAACGACTCGCGTTCCAGATCTTGTTCGCGAAGTTCCGGTAGCCTTCGATGCGCTCCGTGGACATCTTGATGTCCCTGCCCTGGGCCGCAAAGGCCGCGAGCGTGAACCGGAACGCGTCGGTGCCGTATTGGTCGATCATCACAAGCGGGTCGATAACGTTGCCCTTGGACTTGCTCATCTTCTGGCCTTCAGCGTCGCGCACGAGGGCGTGGATGTAAACGTCCTTGAAGGGAACTTCCTTCCTGAAGTGGAGCCCCATCATGATCATGCGGGCGACCCAGAAAAAGATGATATCGAAGCTCGTGATCAGGACCGATGTGGGGTAGTAGACGGCCAGTTCTTTCGTCTTGTCCGGCCAGCCGAGCGTGGAAAAGGGCCAGAGCGCTGAAGAAAACCAGGTGTCGAGCACGTCCGTCTCCTGGCGGATATTCTTGCTCCCGCATTTGCTGCATGTTGCGGCATCGGTGCGGCTGACCGTGATGGTCCCGCAATCATCGCAGTACCAGGCCGGAATGCGCTGGCCCCACCAGATCTGGCGCGATATGCACCAGTCCTTGATATTCCTCATCCATTCGAAGTACGTGTTTTCCCAACCCTTGTGAACGATCCGCACGCTGCCGTCCTCGACCGCTTTGATTGCCGGCCCGGCAAGCGGTCCGGTTTTCACGAACCACTGGGGCGAAAGATAGGGTTCCACCACGGACCTGCAGCGGTAGCACTTGCCGATGGAGTGAGCGTGATCGTCCGTATTAATGAGGAGGCCGCGGGCCTGCAAAAGCTCCACAACCATGCCGCGCGCCTTCTTTGCCGGCTTGCCCGCGATCTGCCTCAACACCTCGGGAAGCACGTCCGGGATGTCGGAAAGGATCTCGGCCTTGTCATCGAGCATCTTGATGCGCGGAAGTTCCGGCTTCTGGCGCTGGCCTGCCTCGTAGTCGTTAAAGTCGTGGGCAGGAGTGACCTTGACCGCGCCGGTGCCGAATTCGAGATCGACGAGGATCGAATCGCCGATGATCGGGATCTTTCTGTTGGTCAGGGGAAGATCTACGGTCTTTCCGATGAGGTCTTTATATCGCGGGTCGAGCGGGTGCACGGCAACTGCTGTATCGCCGAGCATGGTCTCGGGCCGCGTCGTGGCAACCGTAAGCCGGATGTTGTGGTCATGGGAGAGCGGATAGGCGATATGGTAGAGTTTGCCCTTTTCGTCCTCGTGCTCGACTTCGATGTCAGAGAGCGCGGTGTGACATCTCGGACACCAATTAATAAGGCGTTCGCCGCGGTAGATGAGCCCCTCTTCGTAGAGCGTCACAAAAACCTCGCGCACGGCCTTTGACAGCCCTTCGTCCATGGTAAAGCGTTCGCGCTCCCAGTCGCAGGACGCGCCCATGCGTTTGAGCTGGCTGATGATCCGTCCGCCGTACTCTTCCCTCCACTCCCAGACCTTTTCGACGAACTTCTCCCGTCCGAGCGCATGACGGTCGATATTTTCTTTCGCAAGCTGGCGCTCAACCACGTTCTGCGTTGCAATGCCGGCGTGGTCCGTACCCGGAACCCAGAGCGTGTTCCTGCCGGACATGCGCATCCAGCGCACCAGGATGTCCTGGAGCGTGGAGTTCAGCGCATGGCCGATGTGGAGCGAGCCGGTCACGTTCGGCGGCGGGATCACGATCGAGAAAGGAACGCCGCCGGCGTTCGGGTCGGCATGGAAATAGTTTTTCTCAAGCCAAACGTCGTACCACTTCTGCTCAACTGATCCCGGTTCGTAGGATTTAGATAATTCGTTTGATGACATCGACGATACGCTCCTTACCTGCTATGACCACGCTGAATAAAAAGAGGGGAGCAAGTCCCCTCTGTGATTACCTCTGAACTCCGAACGGTGGACTCTTACCTGTCACGTCTCCATTGCCTTGAGCCGTTCTATCTCCGCTTTGATCAGCTGTTCGGCGAGCGGCGGAATCACTTCCCAGGCGACTTTCTCGATAACGTCCCGCGCGATTTCCCGGGCGATTTTCGAGACCGCTTCCTCAAGCCCCCTTCTCACGGTATCATCGGAGATCTTCGGAATCGGTGGCGGAGGCATGTCTTTGAACACGTCCGCTGCCATTTTGGAGAGGGTTTTTTCGGCCATGCTGCGCAGTTCGTCCTCGGGCAGAACTGCCGCCTGCGGGGCTGGTATTTTTTCAAAAGCCTGTCTAGCCATCTGTGCGACGGTGTCTTCTACGATCTTCCGCAACTCATGCTCTGGCAAGGTCGGCGGCTGTGCCGGCGCTCCTGCCGGCTTCGGCTGCTGCGGGGCCAGCGGAGCGGGAGCGGCCGGCTTCGGAGCATAAGGAGGAGCGGTCTTGGGCGGCGTTTCCGCGGCCAGGTCGAAGTCTTCAAAGGAAACGATCTCGGGTTGCGGCTCTTCTACAGGCTCGGTCAATCCAAGGCCTTCGCGCATTTCTTCCACGGCCTTGGCGCCGATCGGCAGCGCCGTCGCGCTCTCCGGCGCCGGAGAGTCTTCAACCTCCTCGACTTCCGGCTCTACTTCATAGACGGACTCTTCCTCAGCCGGGGACGCCGTCATACGCGAAAGCTCCTCGTGCGTAGGCGCGTCTTGTATGATTTCGAAAATGTCCGACGGCGCCGCCTGTTTTGGTCCGGCAGCCGGCTTCGCAGGAGGAGGAAACGCGGCCGGGCGCGGGGGCGCCGGCGCTGCGGGTGCGGGTGCAGGCTCGGCGAGACGCGGCGGAGCTGCGGCAAGCGCTTTTTTTACCTTGCCGATGAGTTCCTGCGACTCGAAGGGCTTGGCGATATGGTCGAGAATTCCCGCTTGCTTCCCTTTCGCGGAATCGTACGTGTCGTCCCTGCTCATCATGAGGATGACCGGCGTCTGTGCGAGCTCGGGCGTCTGCTTCAATCGTGCGGCAAGGCTGTAGCCGTCAACACGCGGCAGATCCACGTCCACCAGCACCACGTCGGGCACCACCCGTGCCGCCTCGTTTAAGGCCGTGTCCCCGTCGCTCACACAGGCGACCTCATAGTCTCTTCCGGAAAAAAGCATTTCCACCACTTTCTGGATGGTGATGCTCTTGTCCGCCAATAAAATCTTAACCGGCATGTAACAACCTTTCAAAATCGAGGATCATGACTTCCTGATCGTCTTCGACTACCAGCCCTTTTACGTACTGCGGCTCTATCCCCGGCGTCTTCTCCGGCGCAGGTGCAGCGGACGGGTCCTCCAGCTTCGCCATCTTGACCACGCTGTCCACGATAATGCCGAAGGGGATGCTTTTTTCTTCAAGCAGGATGATGCTCTGGCCGGCACCGGGCTGGTCCTTCTCCAGAGCCGTGAACCCGATCGGCGCCGCCTTGCTCAGGCCGAGCCGCTGTGCAATATTGAAGACCGGATACAGGGTCCCGCGGTAATCGATCAACCCCTCGACGTAGGAATAGGAAAGCGGCACCGGCCGTGATTTGCGCCAGGGCAGAATCTCAATCGCACCGCTGAGCCGTACGCCGAATAATCTTCCCGACAGGATAAAGATCAAATAGCTGCTCGTCATGGCAGCAATCCGTCTTCGTTCAGGAGAAGCGCGATGTTCTCTTTGTACCTCAGTGCCCCGCTGTAATACTGCAAGGTGGGGTTGATGACGCCTTTCGGCAGCGGAAGCGGTTTCTGCTCGGTGTCCATAATTTCCGTCACCGCGTCGACCAAGAGCCCAACCGTGCCTTTGACGCTCTTGACCACCAGGAGGGTCGCCCCGAGGGCTCCCGGGAGCTGAAAAATCTTTTTAATATTCAGCACGGGAATCAGTTTGCCCCGGAACTCGATTTTCCCTTCGAACATCGCGGTCAAATTCGCGTCTTTCTGGATATCGCGCGGCACCATGATCTCGAGCAGTCTCGTAATAGGGAGCGCGTAGCTCTCGCCGCCCAGTGATAATATCAGAAAACGCGTCCGGTCATCCATGTGTTTTAGGGGGTTATGCCCGACCTGCCAAAGCAGCGCGGCTCAGCAGTTTTTTGAGAGCTCCGAGCATTTCCTGTTCTTCGAAGGGCTTCACCAGATAGTCCTGGGCGCCCATGTCGATGGCTTTCTGCCGATGTTTGTCTCCTGCTCGCGAGGTGAGGACAATGACAGGGATATTCATGAGTTCCGGACTCTTCCGCATTTCCGCCATGAGATCATACCCGTGCATCACGGGCATTTCAAGGTCGGTGATCACCGCATCGAATTTTATCCGGCCCATGATAGTGAGCGCCTCCATACCGTCCGGCGCCACTTCCACATCATACCCCGTGCGGTCGAGGAAACGCTGAACATACTTGCGGATGCTGATGGAGTCGTCGACGACCAGCACCCTCGGCTTCCGCTTCGCGACTTCCGGAGCCGGGGCCTCTTTGGTCGTGACCACACGGGCCTTGGTCGTGCCCGCCGCTTCATCGCCGAACAACGATGCAATGTTGAGGATGAGCCGCACGTTGCCCTCGCCTGAGATCGTTGCCCCGGAAAAAAGCTTGATGCCTTTCAGGTAGTCACCCAGCGATTTTACCACGATTTCTTCGCGGCCGGTGATCTCTTCCACCATCAGGGCAAGCTTCTTCTCCGCCATGCCGAGGACCAGCGTCGGGTGGCGGTACGTATCGTCTTTTTTGGGAAACTTGCCCTCCCCGAACAGTTCGTTCAGCTTGACGAGAGGAAGCAGCGAATCGCGGAGGCTCACCATTTCCTCTCCTGCGGCCCGCTGGATATCCTTGAAGGAAAACCGCGTCGTCTCTTCCACCAGGTTCATGGGCACGGCAATTTCCTGGTCTCTGAGTTTTACAATCAGCGCCTGGGCAATCGCAAGCGTAAGCGGAAGCCTGATGACGAACTTTGTCCCCACGCCTTTTGCCGTTTTGATTTCGATCCGGCCGTTGATGCGCGCGAGGTGCGTGGAGACCACATCCATGCCGACGCCCCGGCCCGAGACCTTGCTGACCGTTGCGGTGGTGGAAAAACCGGGGCGGAAGATCAGGTTGATCGCGTCGAGGTCCGAGAGGGACTGCGCTTCCGAATCGTTCATGAACCCCTTGTCTACGGCCGTCTTTCGGAGCAGTACAGGGTCCATCCCGCGGCCGTCGTCCTCGATCTGAAGGATGATGCTGTTCCCTTCATGCCGCGCATTCAGAATGAGCGTTCCCGCCGGTTCTTTCCCCAGCGCCTTGCGCTCGTCCATCTTCTCGATGCCGTGGGAAATGGCATTCCGGATCATGTGCATGAGCGGATCGGAGATGATCTCGAAGATCGTTTTATCGATTTTGGTCTCGCCGCCCGAGACCACCATGTTGACCTGTTTGTTCTCCTCCTGGGCAAGGTCACGGACCGGCCGCTGGAACATCTGGTAGAGCTTGTCCACTTCCACCATGCGGGCCATGGTGATCTCGTCCTGAAGGTTTGTGGTGATCGTGGAGATGCGCGCCGTGTCGAGCTCGAAGGAGTCAAAGAACCCGGCAAGCTCGTTCATGATCTCGTTCGTATCGTTCGTGATTTCAGAAAGCTTGCGCGAGAGCAGGTTGAAGTCGTCATAGCGGTCGAACTCAAGCTCGAGGAAATCCGTGGACGGCGCGGCTGCTTCCTGGCTCAGGCCGGCGGACTCCACGGTCAGCGTGTATTCGTATTTTTCCTCGAACTTTTTGATCTCGTGGATCAGGCGGTTCTGGCTGAAATCAAGTTCCTCGCGCAGGGACTTGATCAGGTCGACCTGGCGCGCCAGCCGGTTGCGGTTGACGACCATCTCGCCCACCAGGTTCATCAGATTATCCAGCCGGTCGATATTGACGCGGATAAACTGTTTTTCCAGATAGACGGCGTCCGTGGCGCGCCGGCCGGTTCCGCGCTTTTCCAGGATGCCGGCCTTCTTGGCCTCCTCGAGCTCCTGCTGGAGCGTCACAGGGGCCGCAGGAGACGGCGCGGAAAAGGGAACGGACGGCTGGTCAGCGTCCGGAGGCATTGGCTGCTGTACTCCTGCCGGACTTGCGGGCAAGGGTTCCTCGGCCACCGGGTTCTGCGGCTCGACGGAGCCCTTCTCTGCGCGGTCAACATCGAAGACTTTTCCCCAGGCTATATCAAGATCGTCTTCGTGGCCGGCAGTGCCCGCTTTCGACTCCTCTTGGGCGCCGAACAACTCATCCTCCTGCGACTGGGTAGGGGCTGCGGTCCGCTGCAAACTCAGGACGACATCCTGGTAAGCCTGGCTGATGCTGTCCACAACGAGGGCATCTTCGGGCTGGTTGCCGGCCACGCCGTCCACCATGACCTTAACGGCGTCGACGCTGTCGAAAAGAAAGTTGAGTGTTTCTTTGCAGATGGGAATGGTGCCGGAGCGGAATTGGCCGAGCATGTCCTCGGCCTTGTGCGCCACGCCGCTGACGCCCTGAAACCCCATCATGGCCGCCGAACCTTTGAGCGTGTGCGCAGCGCGGAAAAGCTCGTCGATCATGGCGGTGTCGCCCGGGTCCTTTTCAAGAGACAAAAGTCCCTTGTTCAGATTTTGGAGATGCTCACCTGCCTCGACGAGAAAAAACTCGATGATGCCCGATTTGTCTAAAGGACCCGCCATAGTATTTATTCGATAAACCCGAGCTTGATCTCCTCATCGCTCGTCGTCACGTTCTCCGCTACCTGCGGATACCCGTTCAGCGCGGGGAGCGGAGTCCCGCCCGGGGCTGCGGCAAGATGCTCCCTGCCGATCTTGAATCTGTTGATGGCGTCGTTCAGGCGCTTCGTCAGGTCAGCAAGATTATTGATGGTGGACACCGTGTCTTTGACGCCGTGGGTCGTTTCCTGCGTCAGTTCGGAAATGTTGTCCATGGTATGCACGACGCTCTTGGTCGACTGCACCTGGTCGGCCGCCGCCCGGGTAATGTCCGTCATGAGGGTGGCGGTCTGTTGCACGATCTGTTCGATTTCACGAAGGGTTGCGCCGGCCTGGTCGGCAAGCTTGGTGCCTTCCTCCACTTCGCGGGTTCCTTCTTCCATGACCGTCACGGCTTCGCTCGTTTCCACCTGGATGCCTTTGATCAGGCCGGTGATGTCCTTGGTGGCACGGGCGGCGCGTTCGGCGAGTTTCCGCACTTCATCGGCGACGACGGCGAAACCCTTGCCCTGTTCGCCGGCGCGGGCGGCTTCGATTGCGGCGTTCAAGGCCAGCAAGTTCGTCTGCGTCGCGATTTCGCTGATCACTTCGATGATGGCGCCGATTTCGAGGGACCGTTCGCCGAGGCCTTTGATCTTCTTACCGGTGGACTGCACCGTTGCCCGGATGCGCTGCATGCCCTTGATCGTTTCCGCCACGGCAGCTCCGCCTTTAACGGCCGCCTGCGTTGCCTTGACCGAGGTCTGCGTGGCAGCTTCTGCGTTCTCGGCCATCCGCTGGGTCGTGTGCGACATTGCGTTCACGGCTTCCGATGCGTTCCGGATCTGGGATGCCTGCTGTTCAGCGCCCATGCGCATGCGTTCAGCGGAATGGAGAATATCGCCCGTGGACCGCTGGATCTCGGTGGCCACGTTGCTCGCATGCGTGACGAGGGTGGTAAGACCGGCGATCATAAGGTTGAACGCGTCGGCCACGGACCCCAGGGCGTCGGCGGTCACTTCAGCCTTGATCGTCAGGTCCCCTTCCGCCGCCGTACTCACAACCGAAAGCAAGTCCATGACCTGGTGCTGCATCTTGTCCCGGTCGGACTCGGTCTGGATAAGGCCCTGGAGCCGGTCGATCGTCCGGTTCAGGGTGTCGCCCAACAGGCCCAATTCGTCGCCGGTCTTGACGTTTGCTTTTCTGGTAAGATCGCCTCGGCCCAGAGCTTCAGCCACTTTCATCAGGTCTTTTACCGGATTGATCGTAACGGCTGTCATCACCATGGTAACCGAGGAAAGAATAATGAGTGCAACGGCGCCGACACCCATGATGTACAGGAGAAGGTTTCTGATGTTGGACTTGATAAGCGTCATGTTGAGTCCCACATGCACCGTGCCCAGCGTCCCACCGGAGATGGGCGACGCGATATCGATGACCTCGAGATTGTTGTCTCGCATATTCACGATAGCGGGCTGCGTCCCGAAGGGCTGGCCCGGCTGCAGAACGTTGATGTGCTGGAGTGCCGCGGGAAGCGCGTTCCCTTCGAACGAGGATGACAGCAGCTTGCCCTTGCCGTCTAGAATGAAGCAGTACGCCACTTCAGGCTGGCTGATGGCCTCGCCCTGGATAAGCTGGAGCGCGTTGAGGTCTTCAGCCTGGACCGGCTCCACAGCCTTGACGGAAAGACCGTCGGCCACGATGAGCGCCTTGTTGATCGCCTCGTCTCGAAGCGTGTTCTGTATCTGGAAATAGATGAAGCTTAAGATTCCGGTGCCGAAAACGGCCGACATGCTGATAATCATGAGCACGATTTTCGTTCTGATGCTCATTCGGAAGAATGGGTTCCATATTTTCATTTTTCTGCTCCTTCTAAAAAAAGAATGTCGAGTTTACCCCGTTGCAGCAATTTGCTCATCGATCAGCGGCATATACCGCGGCCCGTAAGCATAGTGACCGCCCTCACATGAGCTTGATCTCGTCCAGTATCCGTTCGATGTTCAGAAGGGCGGCCACGCCGGATTCTCTCTGGATAATGCCCTTTATGAAACCTCCTCGATTCTTTGCGCCGGAATGCCCCACCGCATCGGTGGGAACCGTCTGGATGCTGCTGTCCGGCACGGCGAGCACGGCCGAGACATTGTCGACGGAAATCCCGAGCGTCACAGAGCCATGCTTGATGATGGCGATCTGTCCAAGCGCGGACTTCTGAGGTAAAGCGAGCGCGGGTCGGATATCAACGATGGGAACAATATTGCCACGCAGGTTTATGACGCCGAGAACATGGGGTGGGGTGGTCGGAACGGGAAAAATTTTCTGAGGGATGATGATCTCGAGCAGCAGGTCAACCGGGATGGCATAGGTATCGTCTCCTATGCTGAAGAGGCAAACCCGCGTTTCTTCTCCCGGCAGCACATCTATCACATCGGCGGTGACGTCGTTGTCAAATTCAGCCAAACGGGCCCCCTCCAGGCATTAGATGTATTTTTTAACCGCCTTCAGCAGATCCTCGGGCTTGAACGGCTTGGTCAAATACTCATCCGCTCCCTGTTTCATACCCCAAAACTTGTCGCTCTCCTGGTCTTTCGATGTTACCATGATAACGGGAATATTTTTATATTGATCGTTGGTTTTTATGTCCCGGCAGACCTGAAACCCATTTTTTTTGGGCATGATGACATCCAGGATGATGAGATCGATCTTCTCTGACTTCACCTTTGCTTCGGCGGCTTCCCCGTCGGTAACGGTGACGATGGTATGGCCCGTCGGCGATAGCGCTTGCTGAAAAATCTGAAGCTCCGCCAAACTGTCGTCGGCTATGAGTATTTTGGCCATTCTGGTCTCCTTTTTTCTTATGGTAACAGGATAATAAAAAGTAACACAATTCTTTGGTTGTGTCAAGTTTTCTTTTTATTTTCTTTATGTTATGGCGGTGCGCCGCTGGTTCCCGCAGCACTCATCTCCTCCGCCGGATCAAATTCACCGAGAGAAGGATGAACATGCTTTTTACCACGTCAAATTCACCGAGAGAGAGAATATCGATAATTTCCTGAATTGTCCGTCTGCCGTCAACGTAGGAAAACACCTTCAGATCGATTTCGCTCATGCCGCGCGTGGTCAACTCTTCGGCATTGCCGATCATGGGTTCAAATACGATATCGAAACGAGGGATCTTTTGCTGAATCAGGCTCCATTCATCGGCGCGCCGCGCACCCTCCAACAGGAGGTCATCCACCTTGAGCTGTACCGGGTTGGCAAATACCGGCGGCGGCGCTTTTTCGAAGTAGAACTCGCCGTCTTTCCAGGCCATGATCTTGTAAACCGAGGATTCCGTATGCCGCCTGAGGCAGTCTGAAAAGGTTTTCGCATCGATCATCTTTTCCTGGGCCAGCACGCGGTCGATGGGCTGCGAGGTCATTTCCGATATGCGCAGGACATGCCGGAAACTGTCATCTTCGAGCCTGCACGTTTTTTTCAGCAGGCCTTCCATCCAGGTCCTGTTCGCCGCGTTGATCGACGACGCACACACGATGAGCCCGTCTTTGAAATACACTTCAACGGTGGTGTCTGCCGCCGAACGCTTGATGACGAGCCTGCCGGTCTGGCGCTGGAGCCCGAGCATTTGCAGCACTTCGACAATGCGGAAGCTCGCCAGGTTTCCCTGAATGCCGGCGCTGTTGTCCGCATGCTGCGGCGGCTTTCCCAGCTCCTTCCGGATCAGGCCGGGCAGGGTGGTCTTTACGAACTCGGCGAGGATCTGCTCGACCAGGGCGCGCACCATGGCTTCCGTCACGCCAGGTGACTGCGGCGCAATGCGATGGGCCGGTGTCGCAGCGCCGGCCTTCAGTTACCGGATCGGCGCCCGTGCTGGCGCGGAA
>DAIDTZ010000014.1 GCA_027456925.1 Nitrospirota bacterium | reverse complement strand
ATGTATTTTTTGCCTTTTTTGTCCTACCGAATACGTGGGAAGGCAAAGAACGAGTTGACAGGGAATGGAAGGGGAAATGATACCAACAGATAAAAAAAAGAGGGTCAAAGCTTGTAGCCTGCCCTCCTCATACACATGCCTGAATTTTTATCGAACAGCTCTGCGCCCCGAGGGCGAAGCCCTCAGCAGGCTGCTGAAAAAGTCTTTTAGCTGTCTTTGCGAGCGAAGCGAATCAATTTCGCACTTCAATAAGTTCGAGATTGCCGCGTAGCGAAAAACGCACCTCGTATGACGTAACCGGCGTTTTTTAAATAGTCCGTTAGATATCCAGTTCCGCGAACTCCGCCCGTTCCTGGATGAATGTGAAGCGCGCCTTGGGGTCCTTGCCCATGAGCCGCTCGAACACGTCGCCGGTGGCCTTGTGGTCCACGACCTGAACTTTCATGAGGGTGCGGGTCTTGGGGTTCATGGTCGTCGACTTCAACGTCTCGGGGTTCATTTCGCCGAGCCCCTTGAACCGTCCGACTTCGTATTTTCTGTTGTTCAGCTTCGCAAGGATCTTTTCCTTTTCCATCTCGTCCATGGCGTAGAAGACCTCCTTGCCCGCCTCGATCTTGAAGAGCGGCGGCATGGCAAGATAGACGTGGCCGTGGTTGATGAGCTCGGGCATGTAGCGGTAGATGAAGGTCAGGAGCAGCACGCTGATGTGCGCGCCGTCCACGTCGGCGTCGGTCATGAGGATCACGCGGCTGTACCGGAGTTTGTTGAGGTCGAAGTGCGCTCCCACGCCGCAGCCGAGCGTGGCCAGCAGGTTCTTGATCTCGTTGTTCGTCTGGATCTTTTCGAGGGACGCCACCTGCTCCACGTTCAGGATCTTGCCGCGGAGCGACAGCACGGCCTGGGTCTTCCGGTCCCGCGCCATCTTGGCCGAGCCGCCTGCCGAGTCTCCTTCCACGATGAAGACCTCGGTCTCCTCGACTTTGTTGGACGAGCAGTCGGCGAGCTTGCCCGGCAGGTTGAGCTTGAGCGACGAAAGCTTCCGCGTCACGTTGTCCTTGGCGGCACGCGACGCCATGCGCGCCTCGGCAGCCAGCAGCACGCGCTTCACCACGGCATCGGACATGGTTGGGTTCGCGAGCAGATAGGCTTCGCAGGCGTTCTTGACCGAAGCTTCGATGGGCGAGGAGATCTCGGGGTTGTTGAGCTTCTCCTTGGTCTGGCCCTGGAACTGCGGGTTCTTGATAAGCACGCTGACGATGCCGTACAGACCTTCGTATACATCCTCGGGGGCGATGGTCTTGATGTTCTTCGGGATGAGGTTCTTGCGCTCCGCGTAGGCGCGTACAGCCTTGGTGAGCCCGGCCCTGACCGCCAGTTCGTGCGTGCCGCCGTCGGAAGTGTTGATCGAATTGGCGTAGGAGTGGATCTCCATGTCCGTGGCCAGGGTCCAATGCATGGCGCATTCGATCTTGAAGTCGTCGACTTCCTTCTCCAGGTAGAAGGGCTCGGCGTTCACCACCGTCGTGCCCGAAACGATCCGCTTGATGTAGTCCTGGATGCCGTTGTCGTACTTGAACGTGACCGGCTTTTCCTTGTCACGCTCGTTCTCGATCGTGATCTTGAGGCCCTTGTTCAGGAAGGCCTTGCTTTCCGACACGTCGAGGATGTTCTTGTAATTGACGTTCGTTTTGGAAAATATTTCGGTATCGGGCATAAAATAGATCTGGGTCCCGTGGGCCTTGGTCGGCTTTCCCTTTTTCAGGTTGCCCTTGGGTTTGCCGCGGGAGAACTCCTGGGTCCACTCATACCCGTCGCGCCAGACCGTGGCGATGAACACCTCGGACAACGCGTTCACCACCGATGCGCCCACGCCGTGAAGTCCACCCGAGGATTTGTACGCCGTGTGGTCGAACTTGCCTCCCGCGTGGAGCGTGCAGAGGATCGTCTCGATGGCCGGCCGCTTCGTCTTCGGGTGGATGTCCACGGGAATGCCGCGGCCGTTGTCCGCCACGGTCACGCCGCCGTCTTTCTCGATCCTGAGCGTAATCGCCGTACAGTACCCGTTCAAAGCCTCGTCAACTGCATTGTCCAGCACTTCCCACACGAGGTGGTGCAGACCGCGCACGTCCGTCGAGCCGATGTACATGGCCGGCCGTTTGCGGACCGGCTCCAGTCCTTCGAGCACGGTGATGTCTTTTGCGGTATACGTTGCTGCCAAGTAGGCACCTCCTGAGCAGACGACAGATATCAGACGTTCAGAAGACAGACTGAGGCAACAGCAGCATATTTGTCCGTTGTCTGACCTCTGTCCTCTGGCGTCTGGATCTATCTGTCTTTCGCGGCAGATTATAAATCATGAGCAAGGATAAAGCAATATGAAGTTTGTCGGGAAAGAGCGGGACTCTGGTTGCAGAATACGGACTTTTCGATAAAAAAAGCCCCCCGCTGTCAGCGCGGGGGGCTTCGCACAACGTCTTTCTATCGGGCGCTTTGCCATCCCGCGCCTTGGCATCCCCCGGCTCCCGCCAGGGGTGGAAAGCGCTTCCTCGCGACCGTGAAGAATGAGGCGTCGCGAGTAAGCAGTCCCGGGAGGTCGCGATGTTGAGGGGAGCCTCCGGCTCCTGCCGGAGGGGGCTCCACTTCGTGCATATTCTACGGCTATTTCCCGGCCAAAGGCGGGGTCGGAATGTTTGAGCCGTGGCATTCGGTGCAATTCTCCTGAGCAGTGATCCCGAGACTGGGAGCCGGGGTCCAATTGGCTTTTGAAACATACTTGCCGTCCTTCCAGGCATTCAGATCGTGAACAAGCTTGTAGGCAACGCTCGCCGCGACCCTGGCGCACCGGTCCTTCCGCTCCGGGCTGGAAAGAGCATAGCCGGACGCCTTCATCCACTTGCCGACCGACACGTGGCAGAGAGGCGACTGGCTTGTCGTCTGGATGATCTTCGTTTTCTGCTTCGGCTCTTTAGGAATAAAAAGGGGCAACGGCGTTTCAGAATACCACTGCATCATTTCCGATCCTACAAGGGCCCCCTGTTCACAGTCCGGGCCCGCGATACGGGGCCCGATAATTACATTGCTCACGATATTGGCGCCTGCGTTCGATCCGCAGATCGTGCCCCACCCGACTATTCCTCCTTCGAGGAACACAAAAGCATCGGTCGGAAATGATTTGTAGGGCTCTCCCACTTTTTCCCTGAGCTGGCTGAACACGCTGCTGATGACCGCCGCGCCGCAGAAGACCCGGTACCATTCTTTGT
>DAIDTZ010000013.1 GCA_027456925.1 Nitrospirota bacterium | reverse complement strand
GGAAGGGTCTTGTGCCGGAACCCCTCGCAGGTCTTGTCGTTCAGGTTAACGTGCGTCATCACAACCTGGTCCCTCACCGTCTCCATGTCAACTGCAAACCCGTGGTTCTCGGCCGCAATCTCGACTTTCCGCGTCGTCAAGTCCATGATCGGCTGGTTCCCGCCGTGGTGCCCGAACTTGAGCTTGTACGTCTTCCCTCCGAGAGCGAGCCCCAGAAGCTGCTGGCCCAGACAGATGCCGAAAACAGGTTTCTTTCCGAGGATCTTTTTTATATTCTCGATCGCATAAGCAAGCGGTTCGGGATCGCCGGGCCCGTTCGACAGGAACACGCCGTCGGGGTCCATGGCCAGCACTTTTTCAGCAGCCATGGTCGCCGGAACCACGGTCACGTCGCAGCCCGCCTGGGTCAGCAGCCGCAGAATGTTCCGCTTGATTCCATAATCATAGGCCACGACCTTGTATTGCGATGCGGGCTTCTTTGCGTACCCCTTGGCAATGTCCCAGTCCCCCTGGTCTCCGGTGTAGGGCTCCTTGCAGGTCACGTCCTTTGCGAGATCGAGGCCGCTCATCTTCGGAAGCGCCTTTGCCTTGGCAACGAGGCTTTCCGGATTTCCATCCTTGGTCGAGATAACTCCCGGTTGCGCGCCGAAATCGCGGAGGTGGCGCGTCAACGCCCGCGTATCGATCCCCTGGATGCCCACGATGCCGTTCTCTTTGAGGTACTGATGGAGAGATTTTTTCGAACGCCAGTTGCTCGGGATGTCGAGGTACTCTTTCACGATAAAGCCTTCGACATACGGTTTGCCGGATTCCACGTCATCTTCGTTCACACCGTAGTTGCCGATCTGCGTGTAAGTCATGGTAACGATCTGGCCCTTGTACGAGGGATCAGTCAGGATCTCCTGGTACCCGGTCATGCTCGTATTGAACACGATCTCGCCGGAGGTTTCGCCCTCCGCCCCGAAGGAATGCCCTTCGAACACCAAACCGTCAGCCAATGCAAGAACCGCTTTTTTCATATATTGACAATCCTTTTTTATCGCAGAGTACGCAGAGGAAAATCTTAAATTGAAAAACTTGAATTTTTCTTCTTTCTCCGCGTCCTCTGCGGTGAAAGATTCAGAATTTGTCTCTTACCTTCCCGTTGCTATCAATCACTTCCGCCCTCACCTTGTCCCTATCCACCGTTACCAGGACAAAGTGATTAAATCCGCCGTTTGCTTCCTTAGCATACACCGGCGCTCCGCCTCCGCCGGTGATGACATAAGTAATCCCGTCGACAATCCGTTTTTCGTAATAGTGTTCATGTCCCGAGAACACCGCATCCACCCCGAACTTCCTAAAGAGTGCGGCGAGCCTGTCCCTGCTTTCCGGGTACTTGTCGATACTGTCGTGGCTGTGATGCCCTTTCCCCGGGTCGGTATACAAGGGGTGATGCAGAAACACGAATTTGTGCTTCTGCGTCGAATTCGCGAGGATTGCTTCGAGCCATTTCAATTGCTCGCCCATGATCCTTTTTTCCTGGTCATCGATGAACGAGTCCAGGACGATAAAAAGG
>DAIDTZ010000012.1 GCA_027456925.1 Nitrospirota bacterium | reverse complement strand
TTTTTTGTGCAGAACAATACCTGCGAGGATGCCCACGGCATCAGCGATCATCATCCCCGTTGTAGTGCCGAACCATACGGGTACGATGGTATTGAACTCGGCAGCAAGCGCTACTGTCGCAAGCTGGGTTTTGTCTCCCATTTCCGCAAGGAAGACGATCGCCAGCGACGTGAGGAACGCCGTCACTTAAGCAGTTCTCTTTGTTTTTTTACCAGTGCTCTGATGCCTTTCTCGCCCAGGGCAATGAGCTTCCCAAGCTCGGTCCGCGAAAAAGGCTCGCCCTCGGCGGTGCCCTGCACCTCCACGATCTTGCCCGTGCCGGTCATCACCAGGTTCATATCAACCTCGGCGCCCGAGTCCTCAACATAGCAAAGATCGAGCATGGGTTTACCGCCGACGATCCCGACGCTGATCGCGGCCAGGAAGTCCCTGATTGGGATCGTCTCGATCAGGCCCTGTTTCTTGATATGACGGAGCGCTTCCACAAGCGCGACATAGGCGCCGGTGATCGACGCGGTCCTCGTCCCCCCGTCCGCCTGGACCACGTCGCAGTCGATCAGCACCGTGCGCTCTCCGAGCGCGTGCATGTCCACGACGGACCGGAGCGACCTCCCGAGCAGCCGCTGGATCTCGTGCGTGCGGCCGCCCACCTTGCTCCGTTCCCGCTGGATCCTCTGCGAGGACGACCGGGGAAGCATGGCGTATTCAGCAGTCACCCAGCCCGTGCCTTTCCCCCGAAGGAAGGGAGGAACGGAATTGTCCACCGTTGCCGTGCAGATGACCTTTGTGTCGCCCATCTCGATCAGGACCGAGCCTTCGGCGGCCCGGATGTAGTTCTTGGTGATCTTGAGTCTGCGGAGTTCATCCGCCTTTCTGCCGTCAACGCGCATAGCGCCCCCCTGTATTTATTTAACCACAGATGAACACGGTTTAAGCCAAACCTTTTTGTCTCGCAGAGACGCAGTGTGCGCAGAGAAAAACAAAACAGCTTAACGATATTCCGAGAGGTAAAAAATAATCAATTGGTTTTTTCCTTCTTTTGGTTTCTCCGCGTTCTCCGCGCCCCCGCGAGAGACGCACTTCAGAACTGAAAATATTTGGTCTTTCCTTTTCCCACCGGCTTCGCTTTTATCAACATCCTGTCCACAAACTGTTTTGCTTTTTCCACAGCCTTTTCCACAGGTAATCCCCGGGCTATGAACACCGTGATTGCCGACGAAAGTACGCACCCGGTGCCGTGAAACTCGCCTTTTCTCCGCAATGTGGAAAACGCGATTACGGTTTTGCCTCCATACAGCGTGTCCGCTGCAGGGCCGCTTCGGTGGCCGCCTTTTACGAGAACATAGGACGCCCCCATATCGAGTATTTTTCCCGCTGCATAGTCCATGTCCTTCTCGGATTTGATAATCATGCCCGACAGGAGTTCTGTTTCAGGAAGATTCGGCGTCACGATCGTTGCAAGAGGAAACAACTTTTTCGTAAGGGCCTTGATTGCAGCGAGCTGAAGCAGCACCCTGCCGGAAGTCGATTTGAGCACAGGATCGATAACGAGATTTTTTATCTTGAATTTCCCAAGCAATGCCGCTGTTGTTTCTACGTTCTGTTTGGTCAGGAGCATTCCTGTTTTGGTTGCACGAGGCATGATGTCGGAAAGAAGGCTCTGAAGCTGTTTTGAAAACATTTCTGTTGATACTGCCTCAACGCCGGAAACACCATTGCTGTTCTGAACCGTGAGCGCCGCAGGCACTGCCATGCCGAAGGCGCCGAGCGCCTGAAAGGTCTTGAGATCTACCTGGATGCCTGCGCCCGAGGAAGGATCGGAGCCGGCTATGGAGAGGACTTTGATCATGATGATTGCAGTAATAAGGTTGGGATTCTTTTTCCCTCCTGATTCCTGACTCCTGAATTCTTTACTCTAATTTTAGATGTATCAGTTCCAAAGGATCGACGCGAGCTCCCTGCACGCGCACTCCCCAATGCAGGTGCGGCCCCGTGGCGCGGCCCGTGGCTCCGACAAGCGCGATGACCTCCCCCTTTTTGACTGACTGGCCCGGCTTTACGAGAATTTTCGAGAGGTGGAAGAACATGGTGTAGATGCCCTGGCCGTGGTTCAGCACCAGCGCATTGCCGCCGAAAAACTGTTTGCCGACGAGGGCCACGACAGCATCGTTCGGGGCTATTATTTTGTCGCCTTTGTGCCCTCTCACGTCAACACCGGTATGCGGGCTCTTCGGAATGTTATTGATGATCCTCCGTACTCCGAAGGGCTCGATCATCTCTCCCGGCAAAGGATTGATGAAGTCACCCGTCCAGGAACGGCTTGACTCGTTAGGCCAGATTGCATCCATCGTGCGCTGTTCCCGCTCCGCCCGCGCCTCGTCTTTGGGAGAGAGTTCCACCATCCTTTTCGGAAGGGTAAGCGTTTCGACCTTGTATTCTTTCTTGATGACTTCCACCGTCTCCTTGAAGACCGATCCATTTATGGAAACGTCCAGATCGTACTTTCCCGGTTGAGTAAAGTAGTCAATAGCCACGATTGCTTTCATCGACGCCTTAAACGGGTTGAAATAGATTTTTTTGCCGTTAAACGTCCCCTCGGTCCCGCCTGCGGCGTTCTTGACGGTGACGACCATAACATCGCCCGGCCCCGGCGGCGCCGGTTCAAGAAGGATCTCGGGTTTTGCTGCTGTCCCGCCGAAAGCATGGGGCGCTAGG
>DAIDTZ010000011.1 GCA_027456925.1 Nitrospirota bacterium | reverse complement strand
ATGCAAGCGGGACACAAAGGGCTGCGGGCTGGTCAAGTTCGCTCCTTAGATTCGGTCTGCCGATAGGAGGCCATCTTTGACGCGAGTTTTACGGCCTCAAGCAGGCTTGCGGGGTTGGCACAGCCCTTGCCCGCGATATCGTAGGCAGTGCCATGATCCACTGACGTGCGGATAATGGGCAGGCCCACCGTGACGTTCACGGCGTTGCCGAAGGCGAGCATTTTGAGCGGTGCGAGGCCCTGGTCGTGGTACATGGCGACGACAATATCGAAGTGGTTATTGAGCGCCTTATAGAACAGCGTGTCCGCGGGCATGGGGTCGCTCGCGTGGATGCCCTCTGTTCGGGCCTTGATCACGGCAGGCAAGATCACGTCCCACTCTTCGGAACCGAACAACCCGCCTTCTCCGGCATGAGGGTTCAGTGCAGCTACGCCGATTCGGGGTTTATCGATGCCGAAGGACCGCATGGCCTGATGAGCGAGACGAAAGGTCGTGAGCAAACGGGGAACGGTGATCTGGCGCGGCACCTCTTTGAGGGCAACATGGATGGTCGCCAGGATCACCCGTAAACCGCCGCCGACAAAAAGCATGCCGTAGTCTTTCGCGTGCGTCAAGTCGGCAAGAAGTTCGGTATGACCCGCGTAATGGTGCCCCGCGGCATTCATCATCTCTTTGTTGATCGGAGCCGTCACCATGGCGTCCGCATCGCCGCTTAACGTGAACGCAACGGCTTTTTTAATATACTCTACAACCGACCTGCCGGACACGGCGTCGGGAGCACCCCATTTATGGCTCGGGAGGTTCACCATCTTGAGGTCGAAGACATCGAGTTTGCCCAGGGAGGGATCGGCATCTGCAAGCGAAGTCAGCGATCTTACCGAAATCGAAAGCCGCAGTTCATCGATCAGCTTTTTCATGACGCCGGCATCGCCCACAACTACGGGTCTGCACAGCGGGAACAGTTCGCCGCTGTCGATCACCTTCGCAATGATCTCCGGTCCGATCCCTGCCGGGTCGCCCATGGTTATGACTATGCGCGGTTTTTTATCCATGATTGCTCGTCGTCTTCCCGCCTGGTCTCGGCCCTTATCCGATATAGCTCCGCGGCATTTGCCTTCTGAACCGTCTTCTGCGCCGGAAGCGCAAGCACTTCCAGGCCAATGATTTTTGACGCAAACAGGAGCGTAATGCGGTCGCCCGGTCTTATTTCTTTTGCGGGTTTGGCTTCGTGATCGTTGACCAGGACGCCCCCTGCCTCGCACATTTCTCTCGCCACAGACCGTCGTTTCACGAGACGGCAGGTTTTCAGAAAAAGATCAAGACGCACAAAAGAAGTATAACGTAAAATAAGAGGAATGACAACGGCAAAGGTCTTCCCGCACGCATGGCTTGAGGAGAAATTACGATGTGAGTTTTTTTAAAAGGGAGGCTGCTTCCCTGATGATTTCCTGATAGTGGCCCAGAACAAGGGATTTCGAACGCTCAATATATTTGCGAAGCTCATGAGACAAATCAGAAGGGAGCTCGTGTTCATCGAGGACGCGGACGGCCTTTCGGGTATCGATAAGA
>DAIDTZ010000010.1 GCA_027456925.1 Nitrospirota bacterium | reverse complement strand
CTCCAGAAGTATCAAAGCAAAGTATTTTACGAACTCATCTTTGCTCTTTAAGGTTCTCAGAGCTGCTCCCGCGCGCCTGGCCGTCTCGAAGACGTCAATGCCCGCGCCTTCCATGGAAGGCCTGGCATTCACGGTGTTTCTGCATGGTCTCTCTTCTGTACAGGATTCGCAGAGAGAACACGGGCCCGCCCAATAGGAAAAGGCTTTGTGGAAACCGCCATTGAAAGCCTCACGCTCAGCCTGCAAGACCTTCAGCTGAAAAGTCCTCGTCGGAGGCTCCCCTTGCAGGAGGAGGGCATGCCTATAGTCTTTCACGACTTCCCTGGTCTTCTGAGCTGAGGGGCTGTTGGGAGGACAATGCGGGCTGCCGTATCTGTCACACCCGAACCGGCACCGGAGGTCGGTCCACTCCGGAATGTGGATGTCCTCCATTTTTATTGGATACACTTTTTCAAAACCCAGAGCTTGCATCCTTGATACCAGAAGGTCAATCGGGCCGAGATGAAGAGTGCCCAGCGCAGCTTTATCCTGTGCGGCGAAGATAACGGCCGTATCGGTCGAGAGCGGCGCCAGGTCGGTGCAGGAAAGCCCCAGCCGACGCAGTTGTTCCCGAACATCCTTTGCCGAGAAGACCCTTCCGTTGTACGTATTGATGAACATATTCAAGTCGCTGAGCGCAGTCTTTTGCGGGCAGTGCTCCCGGAAAAAATCATGGATCAGAAGAATGCCCTCCTTCCCGAGACAATCAACCGCCGATCGCAGGATATGCGGCAGCTCGTCTTCGGAATAGGCGTGAAGAATGTTCGAAAGAATGACGACATCAACGCTTTGTTTTTTAACTGGCCAGGGTTCAAGGATATTTGCCGGGCAATACTGCAGCCTGCCATCGAGCCCCTGACCCGACAACAAAGCGCAAGTCTGGTCAAGGACTTCGGGCAGGTCGATGAAAGTTGCTTTCGCAGGAGGAAACCGTTTTAGAAATGCCGCAGCAACGGCTCCCGAGCCGGCTCCCACGTCAAGTATCTCTCCCTTTACCGAACGACCCTCGAAAAATCGGACGATTTCACCGGCCTTTGTTTTCGCGATGCCGTCCATGGCGCGGATATATTTTCGTATACGATCAGTCCTCTCGGAAGGCATATCATGACCGGGGTAATCCACCCTCCCGCCTTCCCGGAGGCATTCTTTGAGGCCATGCCAGCCCGATTGCAGGTGTTTCCGCCAGAGGATGGAATCCCCCTGATACAGATCCTTGCCCTTGCACAGATAGGTGCTGGAAATCGTGGTATTGAAATACCGTCGGCCATCGTTCGTAACGAGCCCCATTTCATCAAGCGCCCGGAGAAATCGACCGACGCCATGCGGCTTTGCATCAAGCGCTCCCGATAGTTCTTCGACGGTCGTGCCCTCTATCCCAACGTGGAAAAAGAGGTCCATTTCAAGGGCCGTGAAGAGCACCTCCGAGAACCAATACCCGGTAGCAAGATCTTCGAGATACTGCGCACCGGCATCCTGAGCGTCGAAGCTCTGAAATGGCAATGTCTTTTTCTTCATATTAAAACTCGATAAAGACCGATCATACAACTCAGCAAGCTTGACCACACACCCGAACCGTTCTATCCCACCCCCATCATTCTTTTTGCAGAGATGACGGTATTTTTTAAGAGAATGGCAATCGTTACCGGCCCCACGCCGCCGGGAACCGGCGTAATCATCGACGCCTTGTTCTAAACCGCATCGAAATCCACGTCACCGACGATCTCACC
>DAIDTZ010000009.1 GCA_027456925.1 Nitrospirota bacterium | reverse complement strand
GTACTTTGAGTTAATATGGAGCTAATAGAATGAAACTACCTGAAAAAGCACCAAATTATCTTACAACGCAGTTGCCACTAACACCGGATTTTGCCAGTAAGCTTAGTGGGGTTATTAGAAAGGCAAATAGTGAATACGTGTACTGGGACGATTTTAAATATATTTCGATGCCGGAAGGTACCACGCCTGAACAGGCATGGACACTATTGAAACTGTACAGGTCGTTTCAGCTAAAGTTTGTTTCTCTTACTGATTCAAAAGGAAAGTTATTTTCGTACTGGCTTCCGGATTGCGTTCATCGGGATATTCATTTCATTGATCAGCAGGCAGGAGGATCGATTCTCATAGATGACCCTTCGGTACATTCCGAGGAGAAGCGACGATATATGATACGGTCATTGGTTGATGAAGCAATATCATCGAGCCAGATCGAGGGCGCTGCAACTACACGTGTTGTCGCAAAAGAAATGCTGAGAACCGGCAGAAAACCAAAGGATCACTCCGAGCAAATGATTTACAATAATTTCCAATCTATGCAGATGATAAAGAAGCACCTGCGAGAACCACTTACCATTGAATTATTACTGAGCATTCATACGCATATGACAAAGGATACACTTGAAGACCCTTCATGGGCAGGACGGTTCAGAACCCCGTCTGATGACAAAATATACGTATTTGACAGCGACGAGCAAACAGTGCTTCATGAGCCCCCGGATGCCGCCAGTATCCCCGAGTTAATGCAAAAGCTTTGTGAATATGCCAACAGCGACGGTGATGAGTTTGTGAATCCTATAATCAAGGGAATTCTGCTTCATTTTTGGCTGGCCTACGTGCATCCCTTCATGGACGGAAATGGCCGTACTTCACGAGCGCTTTTCTATTGGTATATGCTGAAGCATGGCTACTGGTTTTTTGAATATCTTTCCGTGTCAACTGCAATATTAAGCGCTCGGGCGCAATACTACCGATCGTTTCTTTATTCCGAAATGGATGATAATGATGCCACGTACTTTATTGTGTACAATCTCAAGGCGATCCATAAAGCCATAGAGATACTCAATGCTTATATCCAAAGAAAACAAAAAGAAAAAAAGCATACATATCGTTTTGTGTCTCAATATCCTTCTTTGAATGCTCGGCAGAGAACGCTCCTTGCCAGTGCAGTAGAGAAACCGCAAGAATTATTTACGATTGAAACACATGCAAATATCCATGGGGTTACCTATCAAACCGCGCGAACGGATCTCCTCGGTTTAAAAGATTTAGGATTGCTTAACATGAGAAAAGAGGGCAAGAAGTTTGTATTTACATCGGTAGCGGACCTTGCGGAAAAATTAGAAGGGTGAGTTTCGATCGATGTACTTCTTTTCCCTGTCTTACTACAACCTCACCGGCACGCCCCGCTCCTTCAAATATTCCTTTGCCTGCTTGATGGTATATTCCTTAAAGTGAAAGATCGAAGCTGCCAGGGCCGCGTCTGCTTTGCCCTTGACGAACCCTTCGTAGATATGTTCGAGGTTCCCGACACCGCCCGAGGCAATGACCGGGATCGTGACAGCTTCGGCAACAGCTCTGGTCAACTCCAGGTCGTAGCCGGTTTTCTGGCCGTCCTGGTTCATGCTCGTGAGCAGGATTTCTCCGGCCCCATACTCTTCCATTTTTTTTGCCCAGGCCACGGCATCGATGCCCATGGGTTTTCTTCCGCCGTGGGTGTAGACTTCCCACTGCAGTTTTGAGTTCCGAGTTTTGAGTTCTGAGTTGATAAGAAAAAGAGATTGATACTGCGGATCGTCGGCCCAGGTGAGCGGAGGCTTGAAATCGGGGTCGTGGGCAACGACCCGCTTCGCGTCGATGGCAACGACGATGCACTGGCTTCCGAACCGAAGGCTTGCTGCTTTGATGAATTCAGGATCGTGGACCGCGGTCGTATTGATCGAGACCTTGTCTGCGCCGGCAAGCAGGAGGTTCCGGATGTCGTCGATCACCTTGATGCCGCCGCCCACGGTGAGCGGCATGAAAACCTGTTCGGCGGTCCTGCGCACGACGTCAAGGATGATGCCCCGTTCTTCATGCGACGCCGTGATGTCGAGAAACGTAAGTTCGTCCGCGCCCTGTTCGTCATAGGCCTTTGCGATTTCAACCGGGTCGCCGGCATCGCGCAAATTCACAAAGCTGACGCCTTTTACCACGCGGCCGCCTTTTACATCGAGACAGGGGATGATTCGTTTGGTTAACATGGTTTTGCTATTACTCCGAATGATTGAGCGAACTCGTGAATGTTATGAGTATCTCCTCCCCTTCAAGGGGAGGAGTAAGGTGGGGATGGGTTTCGTAGATTCGGCAGCAGACCCATCCTCACCCCAGCCCTCTCCTTGAAGGAGAGGGAGTTTGGTCGCGGCTTTAGGCCGCTATCTCGCGCACCGGTTGTCGTTCATCTTGATGAACGTTATCGCTTCTTTCAAGTTGAGCGACCCGCTGTAGATCGCCTTTCCGGTAATCACGCCGGAGACGCCGGCGTAGCGCACCGCAAGAAGGTTTTCGATGTCTTTCATCGTGTGCACGCCGCCGGAAGCGATAACCGGAATGTGGAGCGCTTCGGCGAGCGCTTTCGTGGCCTCGATGTTCGGTCCGGAGAGCATGCCGTCCCGCTTGATGTCCGTGTAAATGACGGCGATGACGCCGTACTCCTGCATCTGTTTGGCAAGGTCAATGGCCTTTACCTTCGTGACCTCGGCCCACCCTTTGATCGCGACCAGGCCTTCTTTCGCATCGATGCCGACAATGATCCTGCCGGGAAATTTCACGCACGCTTCCTGAACAAAAGCCGGGTTCTCGATGGCCGCGGTCCCGAGAATGATCCGATCAATCCCGATCGCGACCAGGCTGCTGATCGTGGCGATATCGCGGATCCCGCCGCCGACCTCGATCGGAATCCTGATTGCAGCGCGGATCGCTTTGATGGCACCAAGGTTCTTCGGCACGCCGGCAAAGGCGCCGTTCAGGTCAACAACATGCAGCAGTTCCGCACCCTGATCCTGCCAATGTTTTGCCGTGGTCGCGGGATCGTCGGAGTAAACCGTGGCCTTGTCCATGAGCCCCTGTTCGAGGCGGACGCATTTGCCTTCTTTTAAAT
>DAIDTZ010000008.1 GCA_027456925.1 Nitrospirota bacterium | reverse complement strand
CGTGAGCAGCCACCGGGGGATGGGAAACCTGCGTTGGTATTCGAACAGCATCGAGAGGAGAAAGAGCGAGAAAAAACCGAGCGAATAGGCCAGGCCGGTATACCTGGCGGCCGCGAGCGCTCCGATGACGCCGATGAGGAAGGTGAGCGCCTTGACAGCGTCCTCGACCCTGAGCTTCGGGTTATGTTTCAGCATGCTCTTCGCCATACAGCGCAAGCTCCCTGATCATGGCAATTTTATGGGACGCCGAAGTCCCGGGCGCGAACACCAGGCCCCTGATCCGCAGTCCTGCCGGGATATTCCGCCGAAAGAGCCGGAGCAGGAGATAGGTAATGCAGGAGATCCGCTCCTCCCTGTTCCTGATCCCGGTCTTTTCGAAGTCGATGACGACCGGCTGCTGCGAAAGAGACGTCAGTTCCTTGGTCTTCAGTTCCTTCGACTTCGCGCTCGCTTTCCAATGGATGTATTTCATCGGGTCTCCCTGCGCGTAATTCCTGACCGACAGCAGATCTCCCTCATACCCTGCCCGGTCCGACGACGCCTCGCCCCTGGCCCTGCGCTCGCGTTCGATAAAATCAGCGAAGTCGCACTTTTTCGGTTCAGGGAAGACGATATATTCGAAGAGCGCAGCGATCCTGCGGAACCTGATGAAAAAGCTGAAGGGAAACGCCGACGAGACCGTGACAACGTCGAGAGAGCGCCTGCCGCGCTGCCCGGCGACCAGGGGGATGTATTTTTCTTCCGAAGCTCCGGCAGGCACATAGGGAAAGAGCGCCGAACCGTCTCCTGCCTGCACCCTGATGAGGAAGGACGGCAGATACCGCCGCTTGTTCACCAGGCGGACCTTGAGCAGGAACGACCCCTTCGAGTAGATCTCAACCGGCGCGCCGAGTGCGATGCCAACGCGCGTGATGTTGCTCTTCCCGAAAAAGCCGGAAACGCCCAGGGTGCCGAGGAATGCGGCCGTGATGAGATAGATGAGATTATTGCCCGTGTTAACCGCGGAAACGCCCAGGGCAATGGTAATGATTATGTACAGCCAGCCTGCCCGGGTGACCCTGATTACGCCGGTGCCTGAACCTGGTCGAGTAGCGATCGTACGAACTCCTTCTTTTCGACGGCTTCATATTCTTCCTTGAAGATCACCCGGTGCGGGATGACGTAGGCCGCAAGCTCCTTGATGTCCTCCGGAACCACGAAGTCCCTGCCCTGGAAATAAGCATGGGCCTTCGCCGTGGCAATCATCGCCAGCGCCCCCCTGGTCGATACCCCGGCGATCAGGTATTTGCTCGTCCTGGTCGCCTCCGCGATAGCGAGCGTGTATTCGAGGATCTTTTCCGAAACAAAGACGTTTTTCTTGATGTCGTCCTGGATAGCCACAACCTCTTCGCTCGTCATCATCGGATCGAGGGTATACAGCTCGCCCCGGCGGCTCCCGCCCTGCAGGATGACCCGCTCCGCGTCCTTCGAGGGATAGCCGATGCTGATCTTCATCATGAAGCGGTCGAGCTGCGATTCGGGCAGCGGAAAAGTGCCGAATTGCTCGACGGGATTCTGCGTGGCGATGACGAAAAAAGGCTTGGGCAGCTTGTAGGTCTGGCGCTCGATGGTCGTTTGCTTCTCCCCCATGCCTTCGATGAGCGCGCTCTGGGTCTTCGGCGTGGCCCGGTTGATCTCGTCGATCAGCACGATATTGTTGAAGATGGCGCCGGGATGAAACTCGAACTCCTGCGTGGTTTTGTTGTAGATCGAAAGACCGGTTATGTCGGTCGGCAGCAGGTCGCTCGTGCACTGGATCCTCCCGAATTGGAGCCCCAGGGCCTTTGCGATCCCGATGGCGAGGGTCGTTTTGCCGAGCCCCGGCAGGTCTTCAATGAGCAGGTGGCCTTTCGAGAAAAAAGTTATGAGGGCGAGGCGGAGCGCGTTTTCCTTGCCGTGCAAATACAGGGAAAGAAAGGAGATGATTTCGTCGATTTTTTTGTTTTTGAGTTCCATAAGCTCGTGCGGGGCTGAGTAGCATTATTATACCTTATTTGAGCCGTGGATTCACGGTTTTCCGGCGGCTCGCAAAAAAGCACGAGGACACGAGGTGATCTCTGAAATTCGCTCATCCCGATTCTTTTTAATAGTGAGAATAGGATGTTCCGCTCGACTTGTAAACGACGGCGTCCGCGGCTGTAGAAGTGCTTACCTGATAAGATACAACCGTGAGCGGTCTGAATGGTGCCAGGGAGTCGGGAAGTTCCGGAAACGAATAACCCGTCCTTCCCGCACCTGCGTTGTTGATTATTAAATAATAGGTGGTTGCCGGAAGACGAAAGGCAGCAAGAATGCTAACCTGTGCCGCACCGGGATCGACGCCGCTCCAGGCCAGGGTCGGCGTCGGCGTACCAATCCCGGTGATGGTCGCCGTCGGAACGCTCAGGAGTTGGCTCAGATCAAAGCTTTGATTTGCGGGCGCTGGCGCATAGGGCCCGGTGTTTAATGATTGATAAGAATACACAGACGTCGTAGAGTTCGGGTATTGGTAAGAAGATAAAGTAACATTATGAAGGAATTGATCTCCAAAGCCCGGCATGTAGGGGACGCTTACAATTGTGGAAGTCAACCCCGATGCGAGGTTTTGGCAATTGCCGAGCCACAGACCTCCTATTCCCGTCCTGCCTTGAAAGACGTTGGAGCAAAGATAATCTGCCGTTGACGGCAGGTTTTTGATTTGATACTGAACGTAGCTCAGCGGCTGGTCCACTGCGACATTCACCGTCATTCCATCCGTAAAGGTCTGATCAAGGACGTATCCGTAGCTCAGGAGAGCCCCGCTGTTATCGGAGCCGACGACAAAAAGGGAAAGCTTGCCGTCGTTCTGGAGATCATAGGGCTCGATAGTAATCGTCTGCTGGGTTATTAAACCGCCGAACACAGCGAAGAATGACCGGTTGGCGGCGACGGCGTATTGTGTAATTCCGCTTGTTGCATTCGTTATATTGAGTGTTATCGTGCCGAGGGCAGTACTGCCCGTGGAAGGAACGGGAGAGCTCTGACATCCGTCAAGTTGCAGGGATGCCAGTCTATTCACATCGTATCGGACATCGAGCGAATAGGTCGTCGTAGTCGCTCCTGAAGAGAGGCAGCTCGCCGCCGCGGTGACCGTGGCATTGGCGGGAGGGGTGGCGAAGGTGATCTGTCCGTTCGAATCGGTCGTACCGTACTCTTTCATTGCACCGTCTCGGTCTCCGAGCACGACAGTGACGCCGGGATATGCATGGCTTAACCGGTCGGAAACAGTGACAGTGATAGGTGCTGCCGGGCTGCTACTGCTGCTGCACGCCGTTAGTGTAAACATCACAGTAATCAAAAATAGTGCAACATACATACTGATCCTTCGCATTGGCATTCCCGCCTCCCGCTACCGTTTTAAGTTTAAGTTCATTACTTCTAGTAATACGTGGGGCAGGCATCTGGTCCGGTCAATACGTACAAATGCCCCTAACAGGTTGAACAAAATTAAAAGACAAGTAAAGAAAGGTATGGAGCAGAACCATGCAGCATACTGCTTCTGAAGTTCTATTGTGGCAAGTTTGCAAAATTGGACACGGCTTAGCCAGAAAAGTTTAGTCTGTATTCCGTTTTTTTCGATGAAAGCGAGAATACTATATTTTAACGAAACTGTTATTTTGTGTTTTCCAGATGTAACGTTGTGTCCTTGATGGATTAATCCTGTGAGTCATAAGTCAACGTGAGACACAATGTCCCCTGTGTTTCCGCTTCTATGATCTGGTTGTGGAAAGCGGCGTCATGATCGTATCGATCCAGCCCGATAGTCCGGCTCTCCGGGCAGACTTGCGGGTCGGTGACATCATTATAGGCTTTGGCGGTACGCCCGTTTCCGGCATCGACGACCTGCAAATGCTGCTGACTCAGTAAAAGGTCGATATCAGCTTCCCGATTGCGATCATCCGCGGTGCGGAAGGTGTATCCCTCCTTTTAGCTGACGCTCTTTTAAACCAACTGCAGCAGGCCGCTAAAATCATTGTCGATTCCCATCATATCCAAATAAAGGGAGATCATGCCCCGATGATGGGTTTGATGATTAAACAGGTGCAAAATGGAGCCCCCGACATTCTTACTGACTGTTTCCCCCTTCATATTCGCAAAGGATATCGTTTTTTCCAGCTCGCTTTCAGCAAGCTCATTGATAAACAGGACCATCTTTTTGTCCAGTTCTTCCCTTTTCAAAAGGTAGTCGACAATATCGTCAAAAGGCTGGGACGTATAGGTCAGGGTCCCATTGAAAAAGGGATCCTTGATAAATCGAAAATCCCTGAATTTGTCGAATCGTTTCATCCAGGAGTAATCACTGATATAGATATGGCCGCACAATTGCTTTATCGTCTTGAAGTATCCTGTAAACTCCTGGTTCCACTGCGCGTTGCTTAACGTTCGAATTTTGTCGTCCATTTTTTGGTTCGCAACTTGATTATACTGCGCCAACAGCCTGCATGTCTTGATGTCCATATGACATCCT
>DAIDTZ010000007.1 GCA_027456925.1 Nitrospirota bacterium | reverse complement strand
TCGCATGCTCTCCTCGCTCATGCCGGCGACGATGGCCGAATTGTGCGGAGAACCGACCACGTTCTGGAGCGTAAGGAACGTGTAATGCGTGGCGAACACGCCGGAGGAGAACGGTTCGGTCCACCAGGCGTCGATGCCCGCCCGGAAGTCGGGATGGCTCGTCAGGCGGGCATAGAGCGCAGCCTCGTCGATAATGTCTCCGCGCGCCACGTTGATCAGGATTGCATCGCCCTTCATCCAGGCAAGTTCGCGCGCATTGATAAGACCGCGGGTCGTTTTCATGAGAGGAAGAGAGATGACCACGATGTCGGACGCGGCAAGGACCTCATGCAGGTCTTTCAGCGTTCCGATAAATTCCACGGGTTCATCGGTCCTGCCGCTCCTGTTCACGGCATGGATGCGCACGCCGAGCCCGCGCATGAGTCTCGCCGTGGCTTGTCCGATGCCGCCGAACCCGAGTATCCCGCAGATTGATCCGCGCAGCATGCGATTCTGCGAATTCTGATTGAACGCTCCCCTGCCGAGGTTCTGATGTTCCCGCAGGAGGTTCTTTGCCAGGGCCAGCGTCAGGGCGAGCACATGCTCCGCCATGGGCTCGGCATAAGCGCCGACATTGCTCGCAATCGTAATGTGCGCGGGGAGTTTCGCAAAGGGCAGATGGTCGGCCCCGGCGGAAAGAAGCTGGATCAGCCGGGCATTCTTGAGGAGCTCAAGTTCGCCAATCGTCAGCTCCTTCGGCAGGTTCCAGGTCAGAAGCACATCGGCCTCCCTGAGCGCCTTCTCCCGCTGGTCTGCCGCCAAACTATCGAGAAAAGACATGTTCGCGATATCCCGGAAGAGCTCCTGCGCGAGAACACGATTCGCTTCACCTGTTTTGAATGTGATAACTACATGCTGTTGATCCATGATGTCTCCCACTACTTCATGCTTAAGTTGGATTACGATTTACCGCCTCTCTTTAAACGTAACACAGACCTAGCCTCTGTCAACCCGTTAAAGAACTTTACGAACCAACATCGAAACCCGATTTTCGCGCAAAGACGCCAAGGCGCAAAGTAAAGCAAACAGAAAATCAATGCCTATGTCTTTCTTTGCGGCTTTGCGGCTTCGCGCGAGACGCCTTGCTTTTGATTTTGATTTTGGCCTGAGGCTTGCGTAAGCGCTGGCACAGGCTCGCAAAGACGACTGAAGAGACTTTTTCAACATTTTTGCGAAATTTTTTGTACAATCCCACGATTTTATGCTACAATCCGCCACAATAAACCTGCTTATGGAACTTCCAGCTCAAACATAAATCTATCTCTGTCTTAGCCGGGGGGATATCAGTGAGAAAACGCGCCGCTTCAATCCGTCTGCTTACTTCGAGTATCTGCCTCGTCATGTTGATCCTTAGTTCCTCCGCCTTTGCACAATCCGATGAAGAAAAAAGCTTCCTCTCCATGTATTTCAGCAAAGATGAACTGAACGTCATATCCACGACAAGGAGCCTCAAGTCTATCTCTCAAGTCGCCGAGAACGTCACGGTGGTCACTGCTGCGGAGATCAAACTCATGAACGCCCATACGCTCGCCGACGTCTTGAACACAGTTACGGGGGTGCAGGTCTACCAAGCCGGCGGCCCTGGCCAATTGGCTATGCCGTACATTCAGGGCGCTGACAAAATGAACGTGACCGTTCTTATCGACGGCGTCGTTCTAAACAATCTTTCCGACAATACCGCAGATATCGGCACGGTCCCGGTCCAGATGATCGATAAGATAGAGATCATCAAAGGCCCGGCTTCTTCCGCATGGGGCTCGGCCCTCGGGGGCGTGGTGAACGTCATTACCAAAGCAGGCAGCCTGGACCATCAGGGGAACATGGTCTCCGCGTCCTTCGGCAAGAAAAACACCGACGATTTTCGCGCGGAAACCATGGGCAAGCAGGACAAGGTCGGTTATTATCTCTTTGCCGGGAGACTGCAATCAGACGGCCTGACGCAACACTTCGGCGTTTCCGATAATAACGCCTATGCAAAGCTGACCTATGGACTTACAGACAATACCGATATTCTTTTCACCCTTGGGTACGGCAGAAATTCCGTAGGTGAGGGCGTGGACACGGTGTATGACCTGGCCTTTGACGATACCGAAGAAAGGACACTCTCCACCCTTGCGATAAATTCCCTGCTAAGCAAGGAGTTGGAGCTGAACATATCGATCCGGACAATGCAACAGGCGTTTACTTCGAAAATTACGGGCGCGATGCTGGCCAGTGATAAGTATGCCGACAAAGGATACGGATCGGGCGCGAAACTCACCTGGAAAAATGCTTTCAACACAGTGGTTTTTGGCGCGGATTATGATAACAAATCGCTGAAAACAGATGCTATCGCGGGAGGGGAACAAGGATTAATAAAATCGGCCTTGTACGTAAATGATACTATTTCGCTGAACAAACTTTCGATCACCCCCGGAATCAGATATGACTCCACGAGTTCGAATGGAGATATTACAAGCCCGAGCCTCGGGATTACGTATAGCATTGCAAAGAGTACTATATTGCGGGCCTATGCTGCAAATGGATTCAGTATGCCAACGCTTTTCTTCACCTATGGAGATAATGCGCGCTACATGGGAAATCCTGACTTGAAAATGGAAAAGGTCACGTCGTATCAGGCCGGAGTCGAAACCGCGGCCGTAAAATACCTTTGGATGAAGGTATCAGCATTCAGGAACGAAATAACGGATGCTTTCGCTACTACGACAGACCCGGTAACGAACAGCTTCACGTATGTAAATAGTGGAAGACAAAGAATCGAGGGGGTCGAGGTAGAGATGAAAACCATCCCTGTCTACCACACAGCCCTGACCGCAGGTGCGGAATTTATTGATGCAAAGGACCTCGACACGGGCCAGAGATTACAGAATATTCCAACCCGTGCGTATGACATCGGCCTTCGCTACAATGACGAAAACTCATTCAAAGCCCTGCTCAAAGGCCGCTATATCAATTGGAACGCAGATCCAAAATATGAGGGGAAATACAGCTCCTATGTTTTTGATCTCAATATGATCAAGAACATCTATCAACACAAGGACACTTCTTTGGAAGTATTCTTAAATGTTCATAATATCTTCAACAACGATCAGTACGTAGCTTCTATATATCAAAATCCAAAGCAATGGCTTGAAGGAGGTTTACGGTATACGTTCTAGCAGACTTTGAAAATCCACCTTGTCTCATCAACCTGAATAAGATGTGAGTTCTGCTACTACTCCGCAAAACCTGTTCAAACGAATGCATCCGCCCGCAATCAACAGGGGCGCTGTTGAAATCATTTGTAACGTCAGAGTTTATCTCTGACAATCTTGTTTTTCCAAAAAGGGGGGTGAGGAGAATGGCAAAACGCATCTCAGTCAAGAAGAAAGCTACGAAAAAAAAGGTAACAAAAAAGAAAACTGCCAAGAAGAAAGCTACAAAAAAGAAGGCAACAAAAAAGAAAACTGCCAAGAAGAAAGCTGCTCTTACGTCAACGATATGTTGCGCCGGCGCGCTCATGCGGATCTAATAAGCCACATATCCGAACGAGGGAGAGCGAATGCTCTCCCTCATGTTTTCTAACCAATGCATTCTACTGAGATATCCATGCCGCTTTCCCGCTATTGTAAAATATATCGTAAACCTGAAGACTTGAAACAGGTCATGCTGTTCTCAACCCTGACAACGGCTGTCGCAGACGTAACGCCGGAAGTTTTGCAGGACATCGGAAAAGACAATCTATCGAAGTCGGAAAAGAAAACCCTCATGGACCTTGGCTTTCTCGTAAAGAATCATGAATCGGAAAAGCGGGAGTTGCTTAGGTACATCGATGACGTAAACGCGGAGAACAATGTATTCACCGCCGTCGTGGTTCTGAACCTCGACTGCAACCTCGGGTGCAAGTATTGTTACGAGGGGAAAAGAAAAGGCAAGCATGCCCTATCCGCGGACACAGCGGACGATTTTGCTGACTTTGTAAAATCCGGCATCCTTGACAACAAGGACGCGCTCAATCTTGTTTTTTACGGCGGCGAGCCGCTCTTGAGCGTTGATACGATCATTCGCATTTCGAAGAGCATGCGCTCGATCGTCAAAAAGCGGGGAATAGAGTACAACTTCTCGTTTATCACGAACGGCACGCTTCTTACGCCTCAGGTGGTTAAAAAATTAAAGCCTTTCGGACTCCGGGCCGCAAGCATCACTCTCGACGGGCCCAAAGAGGTGCACGACGCGTTCCGGCCTTTCAAGACCGGGAAAGATTCATTCGATATTATTGTTAAAAACATCAAGAACGTCTCTTCGTTGATCGACGTGCACATCGGAGGCAACTATACTCAAGACCGCTACCGCGAATTTCCCCGGATGCTCGACTACCTGATCGAAAGCGGCCTGACCCCTGATAAGATTTCCTCCATCAAATTCGACCCGGTTTTTCAGGAAAGCAATGAATTTGCTCCGTCTGATTTCACGACGGCTGCATGTCGATAAACGAGCCGTGGCTTGTGGAAGCAAGTATCTTTCTCCGGGAGGAAATAATGAAGCGCGGCTTTCGGACGCAGATGATCGAGCCTGTCGTCTGCGCCGTGGAGCGCCCGGACAACCTTGTCGTGAATTACGACGGGGCGCTGTACAAATGCCCGGGGCTGGTGGGGAGAAAAAATTTCATCGTGGGTTCCGTGAAAACAGGCATCCGTGACCATCGTGCGACCCACTGC
>DAIDTZ010000006.1 GCA_027456925.1 Nitrospirota bacterium | reverse complement strand
AGAAAGACATATGAGTCAGGAATTGATTCATGTGATCGACCAGATC
Organism: Nitrospirota bacterium; assembly: GCA_027456925.1. GTDB lineage: Bacteria > Nitrospirota > UBA9217 > UBA9217 > UBA9217 > JAJYKN01. The sequence continues at coordinate 3,014 of DAIDTZ010000006.1, read as the reverse complement.
AGCAAGGAAAAGGGCATTTCCAAGGAAATGGTGATCGAAGCCGTCGAGTCGGCGCTCGTGAGCGCGGCAAAGAAAAAGTACGGCGCGCAGCGGATCGCCGTACAGATCGATCCGAAACGGGGCGATATCGTCATGTACGCCTATAAGAAGGTCGTCCAGGACGTAATGAATGCCGACGAGGAAATAACGCTGGAAGAGGCCCTGACGCTCTATCCTGAAGCGCAAATGGACGGAGAAGTGCCGCTCCAGGTGGAGTTCCAGGGGTTCGGCAGGATCGCGGCCCAGACGGCGCGCCAGGTCATTGTGCAAAAAGTGCGTGAAGCCGAACGCGACGTTATTTTCAAGGAATTCAACGACAAGATCGGCCAGCTTGTGAACGGCATCGTCCTTCGTCATGAAAAGGGCGCGTATTACATTGATCTCGGCAAGACCGAGGCCGTGTTGCCCGCGCGCGAGCAAGTGCCCCGCGAGAGCTACCGCAGGGGAGACCGCGTGCGCGCCTTTGTCATGGAGGTGCGGGACACGTCGAAGGGGCCGCAGGTCGTGCTTTCCCGCGCCCACCCCGATTTCGTCTCGCGCTTGTTCGAAATGGAAGTGCCTGAGATCTACGAGAACATCGTCGAAGTCAAGGGCGTTGTTCGCGAGGCCGGCGACCGCACCAAGATCGCCGTTTCCTCGAAGGAATCCCAGGTTGACCCCGTCGGCGCCTGCGTCGGCATGAAAGGCTCCCGCGTCCAGGCCGTGGTCCGGGAACTGCGGGGAGAGAATATCGACATCATTCCCTGGTCCGAAGACCCGCGCATTTTTATTGCGAAAGCTCTGAGCCCGGCAGTGGTCGAGAAAGTCGGTGTGACCGAAGAAGACCGCTCCGCGCTGGCCGTGGTTGCCGATTCCCAGCTTTCCCTGGCCATAGGGAAAAAAGGCCAGAACGTCAGGCTTGCCGCAAAGCTGACGGGCTGGAAGATCGACATCCTGAGCGAGTCCGAATACGATCAGGAGCGCCAGAAAGAACGGGAGCAGGAGATCGAGGCCGCCATCGTCGAAGAGACGCGCAAAATGGCCGAGGAAACGGAAGCCGCGGAAACTCTGGAGGCCCAGGCAACGGAGAGCGACGCGGCGAATGCAGAAACCGGCGTCGATCTGACCGTTATCGACGGCGTGGGACAAAAAACAGCAGAACAGCTCAAGGCGTCCGGCTACGACACTGTTGAAAAGATAGCTGCCATGTCCGATGAGGAAATTCTGGCTGTGCCCGGCATCGGCGAAAAAACGGCACAAAAGATCTTGGTATCTGCCCGCGCGCTGTTGGGAAAGTAAAAAGTAAGCGGTAAGCACATTCGCGAGGAACATGAAACATCAACCGGAACGAACGTGTATAGGCTGCAGATCACTGTTCAAAAAAGACGAGGTGGTGAGGCTCATTGCCGGTCCTGACGGTCTTCTCATCGATTATCGGGAAAAACTGGCCGGCCGCGCCGCCTATGTCTGCCCTAAAAAAGAGTGCATTGCGAAGGCGCTGACGAAAGAAGCGCTGGGACGAGCGTTGCGACTCAAAGTCCGGCCTCCGGATGTTGAGACGTTCCTGTCCCGGCTCACCGCGAGTATTACCGAGAAGATCAAGGAGCTGCTCGCTATCTCGATGAAAGCAGGAAAGTTGGCTGCTGGATATTCTGCGGTGCACGATGCGCTGGAGAAGGGGAGGGTGGAACTCCTGCTCTATGCCTGCGATCTTTCGGACGGGACGCGAGAAAAACTTTCGGTCCACAGCAGGGAATCGATCCGTCACGAAACGCTCTTCACTCGAGATGTTTTCGGAGGCATTCTGAACCGGGAACTCGTCGGGGTCGTCGCAATTCTCGACAAAGGGCTTGCAGACGCGCTGTGGGACCAGTCGCAGAGATTAAAAGGCTTGATAAATATCAGTGAGTAGAGTAAAATATTCTATTCACTAAGTTGACATTTACTTAGAACCGTCCGGGGGTATGCGATTTTATGACCGTGATCAGGGTACATGAGCTGGCAAAAAAAATGGGAGTTGAGAGCAAGGACCTTGTCTCGGTGCTCGAAAAGATGGGCATCAAAGGGAAAACTGCATCCAGCGGCCTCGACGATAAAGAGACAAAATCCCTGATCGAAAAACTGAAAGCAACGCGCAAAGAGAAGGAAAAAGAGAAGACAAAAAAGGAAAAAGATGCCGTCGATCCGCTCCTTTCGAAAGAAGAACGGTTAAAGAAGGCCGCTGCGTTGATCGGCAAGTTTTCTTCCACCCTTGAAAAGCCCGGAACAAAACCAAAACCGGCGCCGGTGATACCACCGCCACCGAAACCGGAAATGCCCGCTCCACCACTCATTCCACCTCCGGGACAAACAAAACCAGCTCAACCTGTTGCCGTAGAAGAGCCGCAGGCTGCACCGCCTGCCGAGGTTACTCCCGTCGCGCAGCTGCAGCCACAACAGCAACAACCGGACCGGGGACACCCTGCAGGACCGCCATCTGGGCCATCGGCACGGTTTCAGCAACCCTTCCGGCCTGGTGGCGCTGCGCCTCGGCCAGGTGGTTTTGCCCCCCGGCCGGGTGGACCTGCGCCTCGCCCGGGCTCCCGACCCTTTACAAAAACGACTTTTGGATCGCCCGTCTTAGCGGCCTCACAGGTGCCTCCGTCCCTGGCTCCCCCTCCGGGCAAGCCTGCAAAGAAGAAGTGGCAAAAGAAGCAGCCCGACTTCGATCAGAAAAAAGAACGGGAATTCAGGGATAAACCGTCTTTCAAAAAGCTTCCCGACCTCAAGACGCTTCCCATCGGCAAAAAGCCGCACAAGAAGGACGACAGACACGGCGGCCCGCAGACGGAAGTTTCAGAGATCACCAAGCCTCGGAAGAAGGTCGTAAAAATCCAGGAAGGCTGTACAATAAAAGAATTCGCCGAGGTCGTTGGCCAGAAAGTGGGCGACGTCATCAAGAAACTCATGGCCATGGGCATCATGGCAACGCAAAACCAGCCCATGGACACGGACGC
>DAIDTZ010000005.1 GCA_027456925.1 Nitrospirota bacterium | reverse complement strand
CCTTTTTGTATGAGCCGGGCGAACTCCTCCTCGGCGTTCAGAATGCCCTTCGCTTTCTGTTTCGTCAGGAAACAGTAGATGCCGTCAGCCGATGCGATCAGGTTGACGGTATGCCCCTTATTGAGGGCCGATTCGGCGATGCGGGCGCTCGTCAGCGTGTTCTCATAGGAATACGGCGAGGTGGTCAGATACAGCGTAACGGTTTTCGGCATGGCATCCTCCTTAACCAACAAGCGTTTAATATACACCCAGAAGATTCAGGGCCAGAATCGCCAAACCTGCTGCGGCGATCCGTTTGACCATCAGCGGACTGATGCGCTTGGCGATCTGGGGCCCGATAAAGCCGCCCAGGATCGCCGCTGGAAACATGACCAGGAAAAAGAGAAGATCGAAGTTGCCGAACTGGAAGTGCCGCACCGAGCCCATGAGCGTATTGAAGAAGATTGCCAGCAGGGAACTCCCGACCACGACGTACATCGGGAGCCCCAGCCCGATCGTCATGAGCGGCACCATGAACGGCCCGCCGCCGAACCCGAACATCGACGAAACAACCGCTATCAGGAACCCCCCTATGCCTCCCAACAGAATATTGACTTTGAATTCATGCCCCCAAAACTCGACTATCATGATAGTCCTCCTTACGCGGCGCTTGCCATAAGCGCCGGAAAAAATAGATTTATTCGCGCCGCAAACGTTTTCGTCACTTTGCAGCCGCTGCTTCCGCCTTCTTTTTAAATTCCTTCATGATCGCCTGTTCTTTTTTGTTCTTTTCCAAATACCCCGGCGTGGTCTGCCAGACCATCAAGCCCGCCAGCACAAGGAGCACCCATCCGAATACGAACTTGAACTTATCGAGCGTTATCAGCTCGGTCATCTTGGGGCCGATAAAACCGCCTGCCAGCATGGAAAGCCCGATTGTCGTGCCGAGCTTCCAGTTGATGAACTTGATTTTCGAATAATTGTAGATGCCGCTTGCCTGTGAAAAAAGCACCGTCGGCATGACCGTGCCCGCCACGATCGTATGAGGCAGGGGCCAGAGGGATACGAACAGGGGGTTCATGATGAATCCGCCGCCCGCGCCGATGAGCACGCCGAAGATGACGATGACCAGGGTCAGAAAGAACGGACCGAATACGTTGAGACTCGTGCCCGCGTTCGGCAGGTACACGAGCGGGAAGCTGATCTTGTTTTCGAAGGTCAGGGTGTTCGAGCGGATTTCGTTGTCCACGGCTGCCGCGATCTTGTACTGGCCCGGCGCAAGACCGGAGCGGACCGGGATCTCCGCGCGAAACGCGCCGTCCGGATTTATCCTGATGTCTGCGCCAACGACCTTGTCAAGAGACCGGAAGCGAGCTTTTACCAGCTGCAAACACCTCGTTTTCTGTTCTTTGGAATCCATGGGGTCGAGCAGCGTTCCGCGCGATCCGACAATGCTGCCCATGAGCGTGGTTTGATAACGATCTATTTTAATGCCTGCCGGAACAGCGCAGGCCGCGTCGGCTCCCGTTTCCTCCAGGACCCGGGAAAGACTCCATTTCTTTCCGTCCTTTTTTGACGCATCAATCTTTTCTTTCATCTGCTCCGGCACGAATATCTTATAGTACGCGGGCATTTCAGTCGTCAAATAGAACCGGTAGGGCCTCTTGCCGGTCCCCTTGTCCACGTCTGCATCGAACCGGGAGGCGCGCACGGTATCGTTTGACCAGACTTCGAGATACACAGGCTTGCCCGCCGGCGCCACGCCGGTCACTGTAATGATGCCGCCGTTGTTCAATGCCGTCTTGTCGACGCTGATCGTCATCGTTCCCGCATATCCAGCGCTCTTCGCGTTGGACATCGGCACGGGGGCCTTCGGAGACCCGGGTCCCCTTGCTGATTTCTCAGCAAAAGCATCCAACGTGAAGAGGATGAAGACGATACTTGCCGCAGCAACCGCTAACCGCAGGTGTTTCATCGGAGCGCCTCCCTGGCGGCTGCTTCGAGCGCCGTTTTCAACGCCTCATACGTAATGACATCATTCCGTGCGAGCACCTTGCCATTGAGCACGACCGAGGGGCAGGGAAGCGGATTATTCTCACTGGCATACTCTGGAGAGGTTTTTTTAATGATTATTACCTCGACTGCGAACTCTTTTGCCGCCCGACCGGCAGCTTCATTGTTGGACAATCAGCGCTTTCCCATCGGGTCGTTGGCATACAGCGTGATCTTGTGCTTGTTCATAAATCTAACGTCTCCTTTCGCCTGGATAAGTTCTCTTTTTCGTCACCGGACAGCATGCCGGTGCGGGAATATCTTCTGCATATTCTTTTTTCAGGAGTTCAAGCATGTCGGGGATGAGAGGTTCTTTCAGGAAATAGCACTTGAGCCTGCCGTCAACGAAGAAATCGATGATTCCGTTCGTCCGCAGGAGGGTCAAATGCTGCGATACGTTTGGTTGGCTGATATCGAGGGAGTCTTCGAAATCGCTTACGCATTTCACACTCTGAGTAAGCTCTTCGAGAATCCTGATGCGTATGGGGTGGGCGATGACTTTGAGGAGATCGATTCGTTTCTCGATAGGTATCATATTGACGCATTCTCCTTAAATCTTCAGGGATGGAAAATATCAATTCAAAACAATACACATTAAAGCATTCAAATATTAT
>DAIDTZ010000004.1 GCA_027456925.1 Nitrospirota bacterium | reverse complement strand
CGAGGGCCTCAAGCATCTGGTCCTCGGTCAGCTCGTTCGCGCCGCCTTCAACCATCATGATGGCATCGGCGGTACCGGCCACTACCAGGTTGAGACGCGTGGTTTCGAGATCCTTGTGCCCCGGATTGATGACGAACTTCTCATCGATGAAGCCAATCCGCACGGCGCCGATGGGGCCCTTGAACTGGATATCGGATATCGCGAGTGCCGCGGAGGAAGTGATCATCCCCATGAGGTCCATGGAGCTTTCCTCGCCGATGGACAGCACGCTAGCGATGACCTGTGTGTCGAAGTAGTAACCGTCGGGAAACAACGGTCTGATCGGTCGGTCGATAAGCCGCGACGTCAGGACTTCTTTTTCCGTCTGCCTTCCCTCGCGCTTGAAAAACCCGCCGGGGATCATTCCGGCAGCGTAGGCCTTTTCCTGATAGTCCACGGTCAAGGGGAGGAAATCAACATTCTCCCGCTCGACCTTCGAAGCCACGGCAGTCGACAGGACAACGGTATCGCCGTACCTGGCAACGACAGCACCGCCCGCCTGCTTGGCCATTAATCCTGTTTCCAAGATCAGTCGTTTGCCGCCAATTTCTGTTTCTACAGTTGTTACCATGAAACCTCACTTTTCCACAAAAATGCCATCCATCTCTCCCCAATGAGGGAGGATGGAAAGGCAGGGGTGATACATCCATTATGATCGTTTTATTTGCGTATACCGAGCTGGTCTATGACCTGACGGTAACGGTCCAGATCGTTTTTCTTTAAATAGTCCAGATGGCGACGCCGCTGGCCTACCATTTTGAGGAGACCTCTCCGTGAATGGTGGTCATGCTTGTGAGCCTGCAGGTGTTCCGTCAAGTGACTGATACGACCGCTCAAGAGCGCTATCTGTACTTCCGGAGAACCCGTGTCCGTTGCGTGTCTGCGATACGTGCTGATCACGCTGGTTTTCTGTTCTTTATCCATAACCGCACCCTCCTTTCTTGAAATATTCTAAAGCGTGATAAAATATCATATTTACAGCAGGTTGTAAAGCAATTTATTTACATTCCTAAGAAAAAACCAGCTCCGGCTTAAGAACCCCGGCAACGACCCGTGCAATGCTCAAAAGCTTGCCTCCAGGGTCCAGAACCTTCACAAGATCGTTCGCGCCATTTGCGAGAGACCCCGGACAGGGAACCTGGTTGCCATGCAGTATGCGGGCGGATTCGATATCGCTGATGAGCGCTGTCGGGAAATCAGCCAGGGCTTCAGTTATCGGCACCAGGACCTTATCAGCTTTTCCTGAAGCAGCGAGGTCCGCTAGGTCTTTAAGAGCAATCGAATGACCAATATCAAAGCGTCCAGATCGGGTCCTGACCAGGCTCGTCATATGCGCTCCCATGCCGAGTGCTTCGCCGATGTCGGCGCAGAGAGTACGAATGTACACGCCCTTTGAACAGGTTACGGTAAGCTCCACCAGGGGGTCCTTATAGGCTGTCACCTTTATATTATGAATCGTGACAACCCGCTCTTTCAGCGGTTCCGCTTTTCCCTGGCGCGCCAGCTTGTAGGAAGGCACACCGGCGACTTTTATGGCCGAGTAAGCCGGAGGCCGTTGCATGATCTGCCCGATAAACCGATGCACGATCTCAAGAACCTTCTCGTTGCCGGGAGGGACATAACCCCGTTTTTCCAAAACCCTGCCCTCGGCGTCAAGCGTGTCGGTCGTCACGCCGAGATGCATCACCGCCTCGTATTCTTTTATTCCTGCTTCCAGGTACTGCGCGATCCTGGTCGCCTTCCCAACGCACAGAACCAGCACACCTGTTGCGAGCGGGTCGAGCGTTCCCGTATGGCCGATCCGCTTTTCCCGAAGGATCGTACGGACTTTCTGCACGACATCATGCGATGTCATGCGCGGCGGCTTATCGATATTAACGACGCCGTCCATCGGGATCAGCACCTCCAGTGCCGAGTTGAGCCGCAATGGCTTCTCCAACCCCCGAAATGACTTTCCTTTTTACTTCTTCGAACGTACCGTTCATTGTCCCTCCAGCGGCATTTTTGTGCCCCCCGCCGCCGAAGGATTGAGCAAGGCCCGAAAGATCGATCCGGCCCTTGGAGCGCAGACTCAGCTTGTACTGTGCTTCTCCCGTCTGCCGGAAAAGAACTGCAACCTCCACTCCCTTAACCGAGCGGACGAAATTGATGAAGCTGTCGGTGTCCTCCGACGTGGTCCCGGTCCGGCGGAACAGCTCGTCCGTCACCACGACCCACGCGGCCCTGCCGTCCTCGCTTCGTTCCATGCCGGCAAGGACCGCACCCAAAAGCTTTAAGCGCTGATAGGCGAAGGATTCATACACGTTTTCCGTGACAAGCCACGGATCGGCGCCAAACTCAAGCATTGCCGCGGCGATCTTCATGCTTTCCGGGGATGTATTGGAATACCTGAACGATCCCGTGTCGGTAAAAATGGCGGTGTAGAGACAGAGCGCAATATCGCGGTCGATGGCCACGCCGAGTTCGTTGATGAGCTTGTAGATCATCTCTCCGCATGCCGACGCATCGGGATTGAGCCATGTCAACGGCCATTCACGGGGGTTCGTAAGGTGATGGTCGATGTTGATCAGAATGTCGGCCGGATAGGTCTTGTCAAAAAGACCGGAACGGGGCGGGTCCGCGTCCACGACTACATAAGCATCATACCGGCCTTGAACGGGAAGTCCTGTTTTGATCCGATCAGCATGGGGCAGAAAACGGTAAATCTCCGGCACCGGGTCCAGGTTGTGCACAACGACGGTCTTGTTCAGTTTTTCAAGCGCAAGCATGAGCGCAAGCTGAGACCCGAGGGCGTCGCCGTCAGGACTTTTGTGCGCGGATATCAAGACAGTCTGGCATTTTTTGAGCGATTCTGCTATGCGCGCGAGGTCACTCATCCGATGGGTCCTTGTTCTCTTTTCCTTCCTCAATGCTGCGCAAAAGTTCCATGATGTGGGCACCCTGCTCAACAGTGCCGTCGTACCGGAAAAGGAGCTCCGGGATACTTCGCATGCGAATGCGCTTCCCAAGTTCCGATCTGATAAAGGGCGTAGCGCTCTTTAAGCCCTTGAGCGACTCCTCTTTGTCTCCGCCGTAAACGCTCACAAAGACTTTTGCGTTCTTCAAGTCCTGGGCGACATCTACGCCGGTAACGGTAACAAAGCCGATCCGGGGGTCTTTGATCTTGCGCATCAGGATATCAGCGATCTCCCTCTTCATTTGATCGCTGATACGCTCTGAACGTTTAAATGTGGGTTTGGACATGGGATAAATCAGATGTCAGAAGCCAGAAGTCAGAGGCAATGAGGAAACCCCAGGACTTTCTCCAGGCTCCTGGATTCCGGCTTCTGCCTCCTGCCTTTCAAAATATTTCAATATGATAATCCAGCAGATCTATTTCAGGCACACCGCGGACCATGTTCAGCACATGGTCCATTGTCTGGTTGAGGTGGGTTTTATCGTTGCTTACCGCAGCTACTGCCAGCGAAGCCTTTTGCCAGAGATCATTGTCGTCAACTTCAGCAACGGAAACATTGAACTTGTTCCTGATTCGGTCCTTCAAGCTGCGAATCGAGTGCCTCTTGGTTTTCAGGGAACCGCTTTCAGGAACATGTATTTCTATCGTACAAACTCCGATAAACATAGGTCGGCGCAAAAAATCGCTTCCAGCGGGGCGTTTCCGGTGCTACAGTTTAGCCGCAACTTTATCAATCACATAGGCCTCGATGATATCACCCACTTTAAGATCGTTGAAGTTCTCGATGCCGATGCCGCATTCGTATCCTGTTTGCACTTCGCGGGCGTCGTCCTTGAACCGCTTGAGTGAATTAAGTTTGCCTGTATAAACCAGGACGTTATCGCGAAGCACCCGGACGCCGTCGTTTTGTCTCGTCATTACGCCGTCGATCACATAGGAGCCGGCAATGGTACCGATCTTGGAAACATGGAATGTCTGGCGGACTTCGGCCCGGCCGAGGATGCGCTCTTTCAGCGTCGGTTCAAGCAGTCCTTCCATGGCCGCTTTGATGTCGTCGATTGCATTATAGATGATGTTGTACAACCGGATGTCCACGCCTTCGCGTTGGGCCAGCTCGGTTGCCTTCGGTTCGGCACGGACGCTGAAACCGATGATAATGGCATTCGATGCCGCCGCAAGCATGACGTCGGTCTCGGTAATGGCGCCCACGGAGCTGTGGATCACCTTGAGCTTGACCGCGGCAGTGGACAATTTCTCGAGCGAATCCACGATGGCTCCGGCCGACCCGGACACGTCTGCCTTGATCACGATATTGAGTTCCTTGACCATGCCCTCCTGGATCTGGCTGTGCAGGTCTTCCAGGGTCACTTTCTTCAGCGAGCCCATCTCGGTGCTTCTCTGCTTGGTCTGCCTTAACTCCGCTATCTGACGGGCCTTGCGCTCTTCTTCGATGACCGCGAAACGATCGCCTGCCAGGGGAACGCTGGCAAAGCCGATGACTTCAGCCGGCCGGGAGGGGCCGGCGCTCTCGATCCGTTCGCCCTTATCGTTGATCAGCGCGCGCACTTTTCCAAACTGCGCGCCGGTCACGAAAAAGTCTCCTACCTTGAGCGTACCGGACTGAACCAGCACCGTGGCCACCGGTCCGCGGCCGCGGTCAAGCTTGGCCTCGATAACCGCGCCACGCGCCATTTTGCCGGGGTTCGCCTTCAGTTCAAGCACATCAGCCTGAATGAGGATCATTTCGAGTAAATGCTCGATGCCGATTTTTTTCTTGGCCGACACCTCGCAGAAGATCGTCTGGCCGCCCCACTCTTCCGGCGTGAGCTCGAACTCCGCGAGTTCCTGCTTGACCCGGTCCGGCTTGGCATCGGGCTTGTCGATTTTGTTGATGGCGACGATAATGGGGACGCCGGCCGCTTTCGCATGGCTGACCGCTTCACGCGTCTGCGGCATGACTCCGTCGTCTGCGGCAACGACCAGGACAACAATGTCCGTCACCTGGGCGCCGCGCGCCCGCATGGCCGTAAACGCGGCATGTCCCGGCGTATCGAGGAAGGTGATGTCCCGTCCCTTCAGGCTGACCTGATAAGCGCCGATATGCTGCGTGATCCCGCCCGCTTCCCTGGACACGACGTTCGTTTCCCGTATCGAATCAAGGAGCGAGGTTTTACCGTGGTCCACGTGCCCCATGATTGTGACCACCGGCGGTCTCGCGACCATGGTCTCGGCGGCGTCAACAACCTCCGTCAGCACGTCCTCGGCAGATTCGATGTTTGCAATCTCGGCTTTCACACCGTACTCCTCGGCCATAAGC
>DAIDTZ010000003.1 GCA_027456925.1 Nitrospirota bacterium | reverse complement strand
GCGTCCTTCAGCGTGTGAACGCCCTTTTGTTCCAGTGCCTGCTTCAGTATCTCGGATATCTTCATAACTCCGCCTTTAAACGATGCAGGCGAAAAATGCTGCGTTTTCACCTGTCCCATCGGATTTGTCTCTTGCACGTAAGAACCAATGGTTTTGCGACGGGAGGAAAACCCGTCAAGCGGGGGGGGCTGCGGCCACGACTCTGTTTCGTCCTTCCTTCTTGGCCCGGTACAGCGCTTCATCGGCAGCCTGAAGGATTTCTTCAGGCGTCGTCCCGTCATCGGGAAAACAACTGACGCCGATGCTTACGGTGATCTTTCCGTTGGGCTGTGTCTGCTCTCTCGGGAATTTATACCAGTCCACCATGCTTTTTAAACGCTCCGCAACGAGCACTGCCTGGTCCTTGTCGACGGATTCCAGGAGGAGTACCGCAAATTCCTCTCCCCCGTAACGCGCCACGATGTCCGTGTCCTTAAAATTGTCCTTGATGAGCTCCGCCACTTTTTTCAGAAGGATGTCTCCCTGGGGATGGCCGTTCGCGTCGTTGTAGTTCTTGAAATGGTCGATATCGATGAGCAGGAGCCCGCCCGACCTCTTGAAACGCTTTGATCGTAAAATTTCCGACCGAAGAGATTCCTTGAACTCACGGTGGTTTTTCAGGCCGGTCAGGCCGTCCGTTTTCGACAGTTGCATCGTTTTCTCGTACAACAGGGCGTTCGACACCGCCAAACCGGCTGCGCCCAGGAGCCTCATGGATGCGTCCATGTTGGGGAGGTATTCCTGAGGAAGATTCAGGATGAACAGACCGATGGGAGTGAACAGCTCGCAGGAAACGCATAAGGCGAGTTTGTCGATGTAGTTGGCGAGAATGATACCCTTGCAATGGGTTTCTGCCAGTTGCCAGCACCTTCCTTCCTTATTATTTTTGTAAGCGGCGCACTGGTTGTCGGAGCAATGAAAATACTCGTAGCACGGCTGGATCGAAGCAGCCATCACCGGAAGGACCATGCACCGCTTGGTTTTCAGGAGGTCCAGAACGTTGAGTTCGTAGTCAGATGACACGGGACGGCGGTCAATGATGGCGGGGACGCCCCGCAGCAACGCATCGGTGAAGCTGTTCTTGTCGATAAGGGGAATATGGCGTTCCTGCCCGTCGATGGTGAGCGAAAGGACCCGTCGTTCTTTGTTGATCGCCATATAAAAGCTCGAACTGGCGCCCGTGATCCCCCGCAGTTCATCCTCGATGATCGTAATGACCTCATTCAGCCGGATCGATGATCGCAGACGCTCTGAAAGAGTGTAGAGCCGCAATACCTCTTCGTTTCTCTCATGCAGACGTTTGCTCAAGTAGGTGACGAAGTAGGCGGTGAGAAGAACGGTGCTGACGAAAGCGATGCCGTAGGACGCAATCACTTCCATGTTGGTGAACAGCATCGGCTCATTTTTAAAAATGCCGTAGTGGGGGAGCACTCCGATATGTTTCAGCCACAGAACGACTGCGGGCAGCAGAACGGCCGATCCGGCGAAGGCGAAGGCATACTGCCCGGGCAGGATAATGCCGCTGATGACGACGTGGAAGATGAAAAAATAGATGAAGGGGCTGTCGCACCCTCCGGAGAAATAGACCGCAAAGGCGAGAATCAGCTGATCGATGGCGATCTGGACCAGCGCCAATCGTTCGAGGTTTTCGTTCGAGGATTTCAGCCTCCAGGAGTAAATAAAATTGCAAAGTGAGGCGGCGCCGAGTATGGCATAGACGGGAATGAGGGAGAAGGACATGACGGCAAGCTCCCGCACCACATGAGTGACGACGAGTACGCCGAGGATGCCGCCCCACCTGAGTTTTACCAGCCAGGTTAATCGCTGTTTTAAATCATATCTATTCATCATCATAAGCGGATCTCTCGCAAAGCGCTACTTCCCGCCTCTTCTGCAATTTACTGCTTTTTTTTGTTAATACTACACTTAATTGTTTTTAAAAGCAAGTGTTTTTCGAGGTTTTGTCAAGGATTTTGTATCAGTATCGTTTGCGCTTATTCGCGGCGATGGAAATGCTTCATGCACATAAGAGGCTTCCATGAGAGTCGTTCGTACCTTCATCCTTCTTACGGTCGTTCGACGCGCGCTTTTTTTCTCACCATGCACCCCGTACTCATGAAAGATCGCCAGGCTTGACTTCATCTCCTGCCTCTGATATGTTGATCAAATGCAGCGCGTTCGTTCTGCCTGAGGAGAAACGCCATGACCGATGATGCCCTGTATGCGCGCAATGACACCCTGAAGACCATCAAGGATCGCCACAGCGTCAGGACGTTTACGAAAGAGGACGTGACCGACGATGAGATCAACGTCCTTCTCCATGCGGCAAACACAGCGCCCTCTGCGCACAACCAGCAAGCATGGCGGTTCGTCATCCTCCGGGGCGAGAAGAAACAAGAGCTGGCGCAGCTCGTGACCGCGCAGTCGGCGTCCTTTCCGAGGCCGGCGGCGGCGCTCCTCCGCATGGGCGCGAAGAGCATTCTCTCGGCGCCTGTCGTGATCGCCGTGGCGAATACCGGCGACCTCATCAGGCACGGCACGGAACTCTTTCAGGTCGAGAAGGAAAGGGCCCACGATTTTTTCCGGACCATGGAGATCCAGAGCTCGGCGGCGGCTGTGGAGAACATCTTGCTCGCCGCAACGTCGCTGGGACTCGGCACTGTCTGGCTCGGCGTCCTCTATCTGATCAAGGACGAAGTGCTCCGGTTCCTCGGCGAGCCCGAAGGGGAGTTCATGGCTGTTGTGCCTGTGGGCCGCCCTGCCAGGATCGGCAGCGGACCGAAGAAACAGCCCGTGGAAATGAAGATAAAAACGATGAGTTAAACCGGCAGTTTGGGCAAGTCTTTGGAGGTTTCTCTGATCAGCCCATACTCGGACGCAGGATGCAACTCATTATCGGTGTCCAAGCGCCGGGCTGTTTGATCAACGAACTTCCTCTACTCTACCTTTACCGCAAAATCAAAGAGCAGTACCTTATCTTCGTGCCTGACCTGGCTGAAAATCTTATACATCCCTTTCCTTGGAAAGACGATCTCGGCGTCAATTTCCGGACCAAAGCGTTCCGAAGGCCCGGCGTGCATGGGGCCGTGGAGGTCCTCGGGAGTGAACCCATGGGTGTGGATGAACTCGGTGAGGTCCGAGCGGACGATTGCCAGGTGCATAGGCGCGCCGAGATAAGGTTCCAGGTTTTTTATCGGTTTGCCGTTCTGCTCGATCAAAAACCGCAGGAGCGTATCAGCGCCCGCCTTGATTTTGGCCGGGGAAAGTTTCAGGGTAACGTGATATGCTCCGAAGTCCTTTTCCGTCGATTGATCGACCTCCGGCTTTGTCATGGCCGGCCCGCCTGAGACCGAGAGGTACGCTTTGTTGCTGTACTGCCCTTCTTCTGTAGCGAAGTCGAAACCGATGAGGTATTTCCCGGCCTTTGGAAAGGTGAATCGCAGCAAGAACGTCGCCTTTCTTACCATTTCATCGGTGATTGGGCCCAGGTCCTCGGGGTGGATG
>DAIDTZ010000002.1 GCA_027456925.1 Nitrospirota bacterium | reverse complement strand
AAATCATTCGGTGTAAAAAACTAATCATCTCTCGTCTTTGGTTCTAAACTAAAAAAGATTTTGACTCAAGGCTTCCTTTGCGTCTTTGCGGCTTTGCGCGAGACGCCTCCAGCTCTTGTCTTTGCGAATGAACCCTCATTTCTCATCCTCGGCATACCCGATCGTCTGTCCGAAAAGCGGCCGCTGATGCGGTTTCAGCCTGAGCTCTTTCGCGAATGCGGCCTTGCCGCAATTGTAAAACCACGAAGCCAGTCCCAGCGCGGCAGATGCAGATCGTTGTTATATAGTTTAGCAAAAAAAAGATGACGTGACGGAGCTGTTTTTTTGAAGTTAGCCGCGGTTACGAACGGGCGGAGATTTCGTAAATCCGAAGATTAAAAAAAACACGCCCTCATTGAGGGTAGAAAGCGGGTGCTCAAGAAGAAGTATCCTGTGATGTTCCGTCAACGTCTGCTTCCCAGATACGCGCTGATCCGATAGCTCAATTTGAGCGGAGACGTCGTCATCTTTACAAGGAATTCCGTGGCCCCGGCCGAGATGGCCTTGTCGACTTCATCGCTTGAGCTTCTCGCCGAAAGGACCAGCACCGGCAAGTTCTTCCACTCCGGCTTTTGCCGCACCATCGACAGTACCTTGTATCCGTCCAGCCGCTCCATGTATAAATCAAGGACCATGAGGTCTACCGATTCTCTTTCGAGCACGCCGAACGCCTCGACGCCGTCCTGCGCTTCGAGAATGGAATATCCGTCTTGCTGCAGCTTGCTCTTGTTCATGCGACGGGCCATTGCGTTGTCATCGACGAGCAGGACCGTTTTTTTTGCGCCGTCCGTGAAGGTTTGCGCTGCGGATTCGACCAAGGCTGCGACCGCGGTCTTGTGCTCGGGGCTGAGATCAACGAACATGATCCCTATTCCCATGGGCGGCTGCGCATTTTGGACCCGGCCGCGGATGCTGATGAAATCCCCGTTCAGGGGCAGCGTAACGGTGACCTGGTCGCCGAGGGCAAAGGTGTGGCCGGTGTGCGCGTACATTCCTCCCACGCTCAGATCCAGTCCTTGAGCCCTGATGGAGCCGTTGATCAGCACCTCTTTTTTAAGGATCACGCGTTTGTAGCGTCTGTTCTCGATTCCCATGGTTCATAGTATACCATAATGGGCGGCCGGCGGCGGGGGAGGAGATTTTTTAGGGATCGAATATAAATAATATTGTTATGGACTTCTTGGGATGTTGGGTCCAACGTTAACGCATGACTCACCAGGATTAATCCATCAAGGACACAACGCTGTGTTTCCCTGGGACAGGAGCCCCGCGAGGGTCGGCTGCATCACGAGCAAAAATACTTTTTAAAAAGCAACTCGGAACGCTGCGCGGCTTCCGTAATGATCCAAAGTTGCCAAGTTTTCTAGCAACACTGGCAGGCGAACGATGCAGCAATTTTGCTAATTTTATTACAATGGGATTATTCGCTTTAGTTTTTTTGAAAGGGATACGGCAATATAATCCAAACGCGAGAATCAATTCCTCGCGTAACCAGAGATCTCCGTATTTGGCAGGCTTTTTTATCTCTACCATAAGCAGACTCAGTAAGTTTACTGCGGTTTGAGAGGCGTTGCTACACCCGTAGCGTTGCCCTTTTCTTCGCAATGTCGCTCTGATACTTTTGCCAGAACACACAGTTCCAACTCCGGGTTCTTTTAATACCGTGGAGGTAACTCGCCTGCCGCCGTGGCGACGTCAGGCGTCAGGCCGCTTTTTTCATTACCATTCGATAATCGTACCCCAAAGAGACCAGTATATTGAACAGCACGTCAAAAGTGACCTTCGCTGTGCCGACACCGGACTCGGTTTGCGCGATCCTCACCTGGCTGAGTTTGAGTTTTTTCGCGAGGTCTGTCTGCGATAACTTCTTTTCCTTCCGGGTATTCACGATCAATCCGACGAGCCGCTGTTTCTCCCGAATCTCGGCGACATTCGCCCCAAGTGACTTTGCCAGTTCCTCGATGGAAACTTCCTTCCACGCCATGCTCAACTCTCCTTCAGTCTCTTGCCGCTGCAACGCACTCAGGCAAACGAGACCGACACGCGGCCGATCTTGCGGGCCTTCGGTGACGATTTGACGACGATCTGCACATCACGGCCAAGCCGGGTCAGGCATTCCAGCATCTTGGCCTCCGAAATTCCGCGGAAATTTCCTCGCAGCATGTTGGACAGTTTGGGCTGGGGCATGCCCAGCACCACGGCAGCCTGCGTCTGCGTCATTTTTCGAAGCTTGATAATCTCCGCAACCTTCGCGGATAGCTGCGCCTTGACCAGCATTTCCTCCGCATCTGACAAGCCGAGATCGGCATACACATTGCCGCTGCCTTTCTCTATTTTACTCATGTTCCGCTCCTTCTTCGTGCTCACGGGCAAGTTTCAACCTCGCCTCGATAACATCCATGTCTTGCCTGGGCGTTTCAATACCCTTGCGCGATTTTTTCTGAAAACAATGCAACACATAGACTCTGTCCTTGAATCTGACCGTATACACACCCCGATATGCATTGCCGTCATAATCCTCTACAATTTCCAGAACCCCGGCAGACCCGAACCCCTTGAGCGGCTTGGCCTGCTCATGTTTAAGGCCGTTTTGAGCCAAATATAAAGCATACCCGAAAACATCAACCACTTGCTCCGGCATTTTCAAGAGATCTTTTTTGGCAGATGCCACCCAAAGTAATGTCTTCATTTTTCATTACCGATATTATACCTAATTGGATATATTAAAGCAACCCGTTATTAACAGGCGAAAACTTGGGAACGTTGTTGTTGATTCTACAAACACAAAGTAAAAACTTTGGGGACGTTATATCCTACGTGTCCTTTTTAAGCTCTCGCAATACACTCTCCAGACAGAAGCACGTCAACTCGCCAATCTTCTTCCATTGCTTACACACTTCCGGCAGCCGTAAGAAGTCTCCTCTGCCGTCATTGCGAGGAGCGGAGCGACGCGGCAATCTCGATTTTTCAGGCAGTTGCGAACTACGAGATTGCTTCGCTTCGCTCGCAAAGACGGCTTTAAGGACTTCTTACGAATCTGTCAAGCATTAGTCTTCCTTACATACCGGAGAAAATGCCCTTGCCAGGATGTTAAATGGATTTACTATACAGATACGAGGAGAATTTGTCTATCCGTACTTCTACCGATATTCGGAAATGAATTATTGTATGGGTTCCGTTATTTGCCGTGCCTGGAACACCGCTGGGGACGTTGTGCCCAAAATGGGCTATCGCTCTACCTCGGGGATTTGCGTCTTCAAACCTGTTTCTTCATCCACGCCGCAATGTCCCGCGCGATCTTCAGTGCCCGCTCCGCATCCTGCGCAATGGGCTCGCCGAGCGGCAGAAGCCCGGCGTCAGACGGGTAGCGTGCTCGGTAGATGCTGCTCAGATAGACTGCGTCCTCGTCAATCAATGCTGCGGCATATCCGAGCTTCTTCACGGCGTTATTCAGGTCCAGGAGGTTATGGGTACGGGGAGTTTCGATGTCGCGGTCGATGAGGAGTGCCTTCAGGGCTTTTTCCACGGACTGCTGGGCGTGGTAGCACGCGGGCCGGAAGAGCTTCCGGTCGAAAAGGACCTCGGCGGATTGCAGGTCCTCCGTCGAGATCCTGAGCCATGCCTCAGCTTCTTTTCTCATACACCGTTTTTCCGGTTTTCAGGATATTCACCAGAAACGCATAGCCTTCCCCGAGAAGCAGATCGAATTCCTCGGGCGTGTAGATGAACAGATCGATGCCCACCCTGGGATGGATGAGCTGCGTCAGTTCCATGATCCGTTCGATCGGGCGTTTGCTGGTCTTTTTGATGATGAGCAGGTCGATGTCGCTCCACTCATGAACGGCCTCAGCAGCCAGGGAACCGAAGAGGACGATCTTTTCCGGATCGTACGCGTCTTGAATGACCGCAACGATACGGTTAAGCTCTTCCTTAAGCGATTTTTCTCTTTCCTGTACCGTGCCGAGCTTCATTGCCGCCTCTCCTTCACTTCTGCAGTCAAATCTATCACAAGATGCGGAAGCGTTCAAGCTCTTTATCGATCAAGTACCCCGGTGAAAGACAACTGGGAGACGCGGGGCCGCTGACTCCTCGTTAAACGGGTTTATCCTTTTGCAACAAGGCGCTGCCCCAGATCAAAAGCCTTCTGACAGTCAGCAGGGAATATTTCTTTACGTCTCAAGGCCTTCTTCTCAGGATCAAAATGCTCCATGATGACCTTTGAATAGTCGGAGAACTGATACGTGTCATAGGAGCACAAGGTTTCGGCCTCGCCGAAGATCCTCTTTAAAGATGCTTCGGTTGCGCTCATCATTGCCGGGTAGCCGATCTGCGCGCTCATTTCCTCGGAAACGTTCATCGTGTAGATCATCGCTGTCCGCAGTTTACGAGGGAAGAGAGACCGTGGAGGCTGGGAATACACGAGAGGGGCAAAGAGAAGGCGCTCCATGCATGATTTCAGCTCTCCGGACATGGACCCGAAATATACCGGAGTTCCCAGCACCACTGCGTCGGCCTGGTCTTCGATCCGTTTTAAAACAGGGGTGAGCCCGTCTTTCATGGCGCATTTGCCCTTGGCGGGCGAGTCGATCAATTTGCAGACGAAGCAACTCGTGCAGCCTTTGAAGTCGAGATCGTAGAGATGGATCAGCTCGGTCTCTGCCCCGGCGGCCTTCGCCCCTTCGATTGTTTTTTTCAAGAGCGTTGCGGTATTCCAGCTCTTTCTCGGGCTGCCGTTGATGGCGATCAGTTTCATGTTGCGTGCTCTCCTTTGGACCCCGCTGGGGACATTGCTGCACCCGTTGCGTTGCCGCGCGTTATTTCATTTTCGCCAGGTGCCGCAGGATTTCGTTTTTATGCAAACGAACGTAGGCACAGCTGGGGTCTTCGCCGCACTTTCGGCATTTCAAATCGTACGCGGAATTTATCGTCCCGCATTTTGAGCAGGAATAGTGCTCCACCATCTCAGCGAACCACGTTTCGTATCCGGCTGTCCTGATTCGCTCCTGCGATTGCCACAGCTCGATCCGATGGGGCATCGCTGCTTGAAACGATCTCAAGTCTTTACAAGGATACTCCTTGCACTGGCCGCAAAAGTCCACCCCTTTACCAGCGGCGCATTTCGCCATGGTACACATGCTGTTGCAGAAAAAACATCTTTTTTCCGTACGGCATCCATGACATTGCAATTCTCCAACCTGACGCTTCGTGCGCCGGGCCATTACTTCCAGTCTTGCCGGCTCTTCCCTCGTTCCAATATAGATCGTGCAGGCAGGGCAAAAGAGCCCGCAGACAGCAGCAAGTTTTTTGTCAATAGTCTCAGGCATCGGAGCCTCAGGACCTTTCGCTTTGAATGTCTCGATTATACGCGCGTGGGACATGTTGTCAAGAATATCAACTGTTACGTTCTCTGGAAAAAGAACTCCTTTTGCCCAATTTGTGATAAAATAGCTTTCTATGAAAACAACGGATCTGCTTCAATCACTCATGGCTGTTTCCCGCGACGCGGGCCGCGCTGTTCTCGAGGTCTACAACTCGGATTTCGCCGTCGAGCAGAAAGAGGACAAGAGCCCGCTGACCCTGGCAGATACGAGGTCGCATGGGATCATATCCGCTTACTTAAAAAAACATTTTTCCTTTCCCGTCCTGAGCGAAGAGGGCGGGGGCATCCCCTACGAAGAGCGGCGGACGTGGGGATATTACTGGCTGGTTGATCCGCTGGACGGCACCAAGGAATTCGTAAAGAGACACGGTGATTTTACCGTCAATATCGCCCTGATTCACGAGGGGAGACCCGTTGCCGGCGTGATCTATGTTCCCGTAACAAGCGTCCTTTATTACGCCCAGAAAGGCGTGGGGTCGTTCAAGGTCGAAAATGGCAAAACAACAAAGCTTCCCGTCAAGGGGGAAAAGGACCTCTTAACCGTCGTGGGCAGCCGTTCTCACGCAACGCCGGAACTCGAGCAGTATATCCAGGAAATGAAAAAGAAATACGGAGAGCTTGAGGTCATCTCCTGCGGCAGCTCCCTCAAATTCTGCATGGTCGCAGAGGGAAAAGCGGAAGTTTACCCAAGACTCGGCCCGACCATGGAATGGGACACGGCAGCCGGCCAGATCATCGTCGAAGAGGCGGGCGGACAGGTTCTCGAGTTTAAAACGAGAACGCCGATGCTCTATAACAAGGAAAATTTATTGAACCCCTTCTTTCTGGCCGTCAGAGGCAACCGGTATGTTTAGAGGATTTTGAGCAACTGGGGAGCCGTTGTTTCCTGCGTTGCATGAGTGCGGCTGTCTGAACGTTCCCAAGACAGGGAACTCACTTCTTCTCCCTCAGCTTCTTTGTTGTCTGGTAAAAATCGCATTTTTCGCAGTTCTCATATTTCTGCGCAAAGGTCCCCTGCACCTTGCCTTCGCAGAACGTGCCCGCCACCACCCAGCAGACACTGCCGAAATGAGGATGGGCCGGACATTTCGTGGTTGCGTCCTTGTCCCTGCCGCACTTCATGTATTCCCAGCATTTTAGCTCCCCCGCCTTTTCCCCGTCCGGCTGCGGGA
>DAIDTZ010000001.1 GCA_027456925.1 Nitrospirota bacterium | reverse complement strand
ATCCTGACCATGACGGAATACATCGCCAGGGCCGCATTCTCGAACGCTTCTCCGATACTGCTGCCGAACCCGCGTATGCCGATATCAGCCTCGTGCTCAAAAGTTTCGTAGTTCATCCGATCTCCTGACTCTGAAACTCTGAACCCCTGAACCACGAACTTATTTATTTCCACACCCCATCGATCCTTGCCCCGCACAGCCCGCACCTGCCGCCAGTCACTCTGTTTTCCTGCACCGTGAATCCTATCCGCTTCACAATCGTCTGTTTACAACCGGGGCAGTAGGTGTCCTCGCCCTGTCCGGGGACGTTGCCCTCGTAGACATACAAAAGACCGGCATCAAGACCGATGGCGCGCGCGCGTTTCAGCGTGTCCTGCGGTGTGATGGGCTTGTCCATAATCTTGTACGTGGGATGAAACCGGGACACGTGCCAGGGGATCTCTTCGCCCACGGATTTGATGAACTGCGCTATTGCCGTCAGTTCCTCGTCGGAATCGTTATAGCCCGGAATAACAAGCGTCGTGATCTCGATCCAGATGCCGAGCTCTTTATAGAGCCTGATGGCATCCAGCACAGGCTGCAGTCGTGCGCCGCATACCGTGCGATAGAACTCGTCGCTGAAGCCCTTGAGATCGATGTTCGACGCGTGGAGATAGGGACGGATCATTTTCAGCGCTTCAGGAGTGATATAGCCGTTCGTCACGAACACGTTTTTGAGGCCGGCCTCCACAGCGAGCCGGGCCGTATCATAGGCAAGTTCGAAATAAATCGTCGGCTCGGTGTAGGTGTAGGAAATGCTTGCGCATCGATTGGCCTTGGCAGCTTCGACGATCGCCGAGGGGGGGATGTTTTCGCCCGGAATCACGCCGGACCGGTCTCGCGGAAGCTGCGAGATATCGGCGTTCTGGCAATGTTTGCAGCGAAAATTACACCCCGGCGTTGCAATGGAAAAGGAACGGCTGGACGGCAGAAAATGAAAGAGCGGCTTTTTCTCGATGGGGTCGATGTTGCGGGCGATCACCTTGTCATAAACAAGACTGTAGAGCACTCCCTCCCGGTTCTCGCGCACGGCGCAGATGCCTCGTTTCCCCGGAGCGATGAGGCAACGGTGGCTGCACAGGCTGCACTGTACCTCTTTGCCTTCCCGAGGCTCTTGAAACAGTGCCTGCTTCACGGCAGAAGCTCCCTTCCCTGCGCCTGAAGGGGTCGAGGATGTCACCTTATCGGCCCGGTAGTCTTCGGAAGAGTCTCAGTCAAAAAAACGTCGTTTTTTGCCTTCCCGCAGATCGTTTATCAGCGTTTTGTTCTTTCGCTTTTCAGTTTGTGCTCTCTGGCCTCCGCCTCCACCCTTGCCTTGCAATGGGCGCAGATAATATCGGGTGAAGCATTGCCGCACATGATACATCGTCGATCAGGGCCTGGTTTAACTCCCTCTGCCTGGAAAACCATCTCGATGAATTGTCCCTCAGGAACATGACCGTCCAGGTGAAGGTTTTCTCCAAAAATCGTCTTTGGCAATGAAGTGATGCCGTATTTTTTTACGAGGTCCGGGAACTCGCTTGCTACGATGATATCGGCATAAATGAAGCTGCTCGTCAGCGCCATGCCGATGGCAGTCTCGGCAACGGGACGGCAACGTGCACAATCGCTTTCTAAAAATACTCGGACGCTGACGTCATGGGTAAGTTGCTGCAGAGCATGCACGATATTTTCCGGAAACCAAATTTTGGCGTCCCCAAGCGACTTGATCGTATCAAGGAGCATGTCGAGGGCAACGTCGTCAATGTTCCCGGAAAAGGTTACCGCCTGTCCCTCCCCTCCCTGAATGACCAGGGAAGGGGCAAGCTTGATACCGTATTGCTGTGACTTATCCCGGTCCATAACCACGTCATAGATCTCCAGCGCGACCTTGCTAAAATGCTTCTTGATCTCGCGGCCGAGGTCCACCATGTCCGGGCAGGACGGGCAGCCCCTGTCAGTCGTGAACACGATAACTCTGACAGGTTTCTTGAGTTCCGACGGTATTTTTCTTATGGCGGTTAATGAGCTATCGGGGACCATGCCTGCTCCTTGTCACGACCTAAATTTTTGCAATGTTTATTTTTATGGGTCTTCCGGGTTTAGTGTGGGTCATTTTTAGCATCTGGAAGAAAGGACGTGAGCACCTTCAGTCGAAGATACTCTTTGTCTTTGATGCCATAAGCCCGACGTTGAATCACCCGGATCTTGTTATTTAACCCCTCCA